>NZ_LWMS01000045.1 GCF_003149675.1 Methanosphaera cuniculi
TCCCTGAATAGAACTTTAAATTAATAAAATAATACTTAAAATTTGTTAAAATTAGATAAAAATTAGTTTTATGTAATATAAAAAATAATTAATAAAAAAATAGGGTGGAGAAAGAGTATTGGTAGTTTTATATGGATTTAATCATCACTAAGTCCTAATCTTTCTGACATTTGATCTACAAGGTAGTTTATTGCTTCATTAATTTCATATAATGATCCATGAAATACAGGTCCATCATCTGATTGTTTTAATGCAATATCATATTTATCTACAGCATTTTTAATTTCAGTTACTGTAGGTCCTGGAGGTAGTGTAACATCTACCACATGTTTTGTTGCGTGTCTTAGATCTTCTAGTTCTCCTTCAAGATATATTAGTCCTTCTTTTGTTTGTACCATTTGAAGAGAGTATGTGTCAATTAAGGTTTGAACTTGTGTTGGTTGCATTCCTGATATTATTTTCATTGTATGTTTTGCCATCATCTTCACCTTCTTTTAGAATTTTATAGTACTTTAGTTTTCAGCCATGTATTCACGTACTGGTCTTAAGTATTCAATAAGGTAATCTGCTACTGCATTTTTAAGATCCATTGGATGGAGTTCTTCATTTGCATATACATTATGAAGTTCTGTTTCTGTTAAATCAAGATTTCCTCCGAATTTTTCAGGTCTTTCTATGTGTATTTTTTCATTATCTGAGAATATGTAGTAGTGTGCTATTTCCATTACTGGGTTATCTTCAACTACTCCTATTGGACAGAAGCTTTTATTTATCTTATCTTTTATTGTTTTTTCATCATCATCTACTGCTACAAAGTTTCCTTTACTACTTGACATTTTATCTGATCCATCTGTACCATGTATTAATGGTATATGGATACATACTGGTGCTGGATATCCTACTTTTGGTAGTATTTCACGTGCTAGCATGTGTATTTTACGTTGTTCCATTCCACCAACTGCAACACTTACACCTAGACTGTACATGTCTAGTGCTTGCATTATTGGATATAATGCTTCAGCTACATTATGGTTATCTTTATCACGTGATACTTGTGCCATACTTCTTTGTGCACGGGATATTGTGATCATTTGTGCAGCTTGGAATACTTTAATCATGTATTCAGGTGTGATACGATCTGATCCTATGATATATTCTGTATCATCAACAAGACCTAATGCTTTAAAGCTTTTTATGTTTGATTCTGCTAATTCATCAAGTTCATCAAGTGTTCCTTTTCCATTAAGATATGCATGAAGATTTGCAATAAATATTTTAATTTTAAATCCTGCATCACGTAGTGCCATCATACGACGTATTGTAAGTGCATGTCCTAGATGTATTTTTCCTGATGGTTCAAATCCTACATATGCTACTTTTTCATCATCAGATTCTATTAATTTACGTAAATCTTCAAGTTCTATAAT
Source organism: Methanosphaera cuniculi (assembly GCF_003149675.1). Classification (NCBI taxonomy): domain Archaea; kingdom Methanobacteriati; phylum Methanobacteriota; class Methanobacteria; order Methanobacteriales; family Methanobacteriaceae; genus Methanosphaera; species Methanosphaera cuniculi. Next base: position 1,428 of record NZ_LWMS01000045.1, read on the forward strand.
TTCTTCTGTATCTCTTGCGATATTATCTATAGCTTCGCCTACATCCATTTTATATCCTCTTTATTATATTTTTTACTAAAAAAGTTAAGAAATTCCCCTTTTTAAATGGGAATTTATTATTATAATTAAAATTTAATTATTTTTTTTTATTACCTATTATTATAATATGTATATTCTATCTTTTATTTTTATAACTTTTATTTGTTCACCAATATTTAATTTACGAGTATTATCATTTAATTTAAGATCCACTGTCATATAGTTATCAGGGTCAAGTATTTGTATCTCATTTGGTGTTATGTTTGTTATTGTGGTTTCTTGGATGTCATCAGCAGTTTTAACTTTTCGTATGTCATCTGCTTGTTTCCATGTTATATGTTCTTCTTCACCTTTTTTAAGGTTTTTAACTGTTATTTTATGACTTCCTATTTTTTCAACTTCATATGGTGTATCTTCATATTCTATGAAATCTCCACGATTAAATGATGGTATTCTTACAGATAGCCATGTACGATAAAGGTCACGACTTCGTGATTTATCATGTCCTACAATTTTTCTGGATTCTTTAACTGTTCCTCCAAATTGTTTTTGTAGATTAACTGCAATTTTATGTGCACTGTTATATGATCCTATCTGATAATCCACTCCTTCTTTTAATACTATACGTTCAACCACATATGCAAGTTTGTTAGTTTTACATAGACGTTGTATTTCATTTGATATGAATTCATCAGCTTTTTGAATTTCTTCATCTGTTAGTTTTCTTTCATCTGCTCTTAGTTGTATTACAGCTTCATAGTATCCTGAATAGAATTTACTACAATCTGGACATACACTTTTTTCAACTTTTACTTCTATTGGATAATCTTTTTCTATATATTCATCAATTACTTTTCCATAGATATGTAGCATACATTCATATACAGTTCCCCGATTATTTATAATCTCAGTAGTTATTTCTACATCTTCAAGTTTTGGATCTATTTTTATGTCTTTTTGTATTGCATCATTTATTATTTCATCATCATAGTATCCTGTTTGTACCCATTTATCATGTTTCTGTGTTGCTCCACAGTGTGAACATACCTTAAATGTTGCAAATTCTGGTACTTCTACTGGTTTATATTCTCTGAGGAAACATTTTTTGCATAAACCATCATATAGTTTTTCTTCACTATCACATAATAAGCAAAACATTATCTTTTATCCTCCTTATTTGATTTCTAATTTTTTCATGTTAGTATAATAATTTTTTTTCGTATATTATGTACTTTTTTATTATCTTATTATATTATATCTTATAAAAAGCAATATTTAAAAGTTAAAAGTATTTTTTTTTATAAAAATAAATTATCTTATTTTCATATAAAATTTCATTGAAAAATTATGATATATTTTTATAGATTAAAAAGTAGGATTCTTATAAAATATTAAAAATTTATTTAAAAAAATTCTTTAGAAAAAAAAGTAAGTTTTAAAAAAAAGAATTGTATAAAATTATAAAAAAATGGGGGGAAAAATATTATTCTCATTCCACTTTTTTTTATATACAAAAAATAATCTTAGGCCTTATAATGATTTTAGTGGTGCACGAGCTCCACATGCCATACATTTTAGCATGTCAATACGGTCTTCTCGTATGATAACTGTATCAGGACGGTTACATTCATGACACATTACAAAGTTATCTACGTAATCTGATATTCTGTCATTTATTAGGTAGTGTGTAAATTTACCTTGTAATATTGCACGGTTTCCTTCTACATTTCCACTTGTACCTAGTTCACGTAGTAAGTATTTAAGTACATGCTGTGGGTCACGATTAAGTGTACTTGCAATATCTCCAAAGTTTTTAATTACAGTTCTGCTTCCTTGTATTACAGAGTATCCTTTTGGTACTTTGAATCTTGTTTCTTCAAAGATTGTTTCAGGTAGTTGTTCATATGCTTTATCTAGAAGTTCTTCATATGTTTTGAAATCTGTATTATTTGACATAGTAATAATTTACCTCCATTTTTTTATTTTTTTATTTTTTGAATGTCATTTTTTTGTAAAAATTATTTCCTTATTCTTTTTTTAGTATTTTATAATCTTATAAAAAAAAATATTAATTATAAGAAAGAGTTGTAGAGATTCATTTTTTTTTATGTATTTTAGTTTTTTTTGCTCTTTCTTTTATTCGTTATTTTTCTAGTATAAATATACTTATGTTTTTTGTTACTATTATAATTTGTTTATATATTCATAGTTGAATGGTACTAATTTATTTTTTTATAAACCAAAAAATAATATTCTTTTTATGTTGGCTTGAAGTATCCTTGTTTTGGTTCAAAGATTACACCTTTATTTTTAAGAATTCCAAGATATTTTTCAATTTCATTTTCATCCATATTATAGCGATCACCAAGTTCTGCATTTATCACATTAAGTGGTGCATCACCTTCATATTCTTCACATATTTCATTTATTACTTCAGTTACTATGTTAATTTTATCACGTTGGGATTTTGGTGTTCTTCCTTCAACTTTATCTATATCTACACTTCCAGTATCAGGATCATATCCAATTTGCATCATACAATATTGTTGTAGAGCAATTGCACGTTCAGCATCCTCTTTTTTAACCTCAGGACTTAATCGTATCTTTGCACTTGCTTCAGATAGTCTTACAAGTGCTTCAAGTTGTCTTGCTGTAATTGGTACAGGTGAATCTTCATCAATTGCTCCTCCACGCATTGTTACATAGAAGTTTTGAAGTACTTCTGCTGCTTCATCTGAAAGTTGTGGATCTACATTTTTACGAGCATATGCAATGTATTTTCTTAGTAATTCAGGGTCAATTTTGTATGGTACTGTATTTTCCTGGTGTATTTTTAGAATGTGTCCTGCTAGGTTATGATCACGTTCTCGGTTTGGTTTATCTTCAACAATAAACATAAGATCAAAACGTGATAGAATTGGTGAAGGTAGATCTACTTGTTCTGCTACACTTTTGTATCTATCAAATCTTCCAAATTTTGGGTTTGCAGCTGCAAGTACACTACATCGGCTGTTAAGTGTTGCCATTATACCTGCTTTTGCTATTGATATTGTTTGTTGTTCTAATGCTTCATGTATTGCAGATCTATCTTCTTCTCTCATTTTATCAAGTTCATCTACACATACATTTCCTTTATCACCTAATACTAATGCTCCAGCTTCCAGACTCCAGCCTCCCATTTCATCACGTACAGCTGCTGCTGTTAGCCCTACTCCACTTGTTCCTTTACCACTTGTATATATTCCACGTGGTGCTAGTTTTGATACATATTTTAGTATTTGTGATTTTCCAATCCCTGGATCTCCCACAATTAGTATGTGCATATCTCCTCTAATATGTGTTTTATCTTCTAGTATCTTTGCTGATCCTCCAAAGAGTTGGAATGCTATTGCTTGTTTTACTTCTTCATATCCTTGAATTGATGGTGCGGTGGACTCTATTATTTGCTGGTATATGTCAGGTTGTCGTGATAAAGCGATAATTTCTTTTTCATCTTCTTCACTAATGTGTAGTTCTTCAAATTCTTGTTCGAGTGGTTCGATATAGTTTCCATCAATAAATGTGAAGTAGCGTTTGGTTTTATCATCACGTCTAGTTTTTAGAATTCCTGTTATTCGTACTTTATCTCCTGGTGCAAGTGTATCAACCATATCATCTTCAAGCACTACATTAATTTGTCTTGGTTGATCTCCACCTGAAAGATTTTCTAGTGGTTCTTGTAGTTTTATGGTTTGTGTATCCATAAATATTGATTCATCTTCTAGTATTTCAAATGAATGACTACGACATTCATCACACATTGCAGGTTCTGTTATTAGATTAGATCTTTGTTTTACTTCATGTATTCTTCCACAGCTTCTACATTTAAAAACAGCAGTTTGAAGTCGTGGATGTATTTCATCTGTTTTTCGTATAATTCCATCTACAGCTATGAATTTTCCTATATATTCACTACGTAGAAATCTTAGTGGGACGATGTTTCGTACATTTTCAAATCGTACATTTAGATGAACATTACGGTTTTGAGGGTCAATATTTATTATTGCTTCTGATGCCGCCTCTAATGTTTCATTAGGCTTGTCAATAAGAATATCTGCAGAATCAGGATTATACCGTTCAAGTCGGTTATAATCGATTATTACTGACTTTTGTTGTGGATATTCATTAATAGCTTCAAAAACCTCATCTTTACATTGAGCACTAAAAAATTCTTCAAGTTTTGAAATTTGATTTAAATTAGTACCTTCTTTTAATGTAGTTTCCATGTAATATATTTATGTATTTTAAAAATATTTAACTTTTTTATAAATTTTATTTGTATGAAATTTAAGAGAATTTATGATAAAAAATAGAAGTAAAATTTGCTTATGTGATAATATAGTTTTATGTGAAAAAATATTTTTTTTTGAATGTTATATATTTAATAGTTTAGAAAAATAGATATTATAGATAATAAACACTTATAATTTTTAAAAAAATAAACTTTTTTTAAGGATAATAATAAAATAAAACTTTTAGGGGTTTTGTATGAAAAGATCACGTTTAAAATTATTTAAAACAACTTCTCTTACAATTTCTTTAATTGCAATATTACTTATTATACTAAGTATTGGTATTGCTGCATATATTGGTGTTTCAGATGTAAGTGATTCTGTTACAAATAAAGTAAGTAATGGAGCATCATATGATAGTTTAAACCAGATAAAGTCAGATTACTCAAATTTATCAAAACAATATGATACTTTAGATAAACAACTTGGATCATCACCTGATGTAAATGTAAAATCAACATTTAACAATGGAGTAGTAAAACTCTCTGAGGCAAATCATACAATAGAATCTATTGATAGTGATATATCAAAAGGTGAATCTGAAGATATTGTTAATGAAGAAATTAATAAAGCAAAAGATGAATTAAAACAAGCACATGATATATATAACCAAATTACTGGTGGAAATGTTGCAAAATCAAATACTACAAAATAGATTAATTTACTAGTAGTATGATAAAACAAGATAACAAAAAAGATTAAAAAAGAAGATTAAATAACAATCTTTCTATTTTTTTAAGTTCTCTTTTTTTCATCTTTATAAATTATTTTTTTTTTATAATAACTTATTTTTACACATTTAATTGTTATTTTAACTAAAAAAAACTTTTTTTTCTAAATTATTTATTATTTATATTTAAACCTATCATATGTGTAAAAAAAATAATGTTCTATTTTTTTTCTATTCTTCTTGTTTTTGAGTCTTTTTATTTTTTCGTGGTGGTCTAAATCCTCGTGCTATTACATACATTTCACTACTTCTTTTTCGTGATGAGTTAGGTTTAGTTGTTTTTACTGTTCTGAATTTCTTTTTTAGCTTTTTAAGAAGTTCCTGGTATGCTTCTCCTTGAAAAGCTTTCATAATAAGATTTCCATCTTTTTTTAGTATGTTATCTGTTATGTTAAGTACTGCCATTGCAAGATCATATGATTTAAAGTTATCTATATCTTTTATTCCTGTAAGTTTTGGTGATGCATCAGATAATATTATATCAGCTTTTCCATCAATTAGATCTATTACCATTTGTTGAATTTCAGGATCAGTAAAATCTCCTTTAATTCCAGTATATGCTTCATGATCTATTGGTTTGATGTATTCAAGATCAACACTTATAATTTGTCCTTTTCCTTCTTCTCCTATTTTTTCAGCTACTACTTGACTCCATCCACCTGGAGCTGCTCCAAGATCTACCACATTATAGTCTGGTTTTAGTAGACCATATTTTTTATCTAGTTGTTTTAGTTTGTATGATGCACGTGAGCGGTAGTTTTGTTTTTTTGCAAGTTTATAGTAGTGTTCTTTATCATGTTTTGCTTTCCATCGACTCATTGTTATTCAATCCTCCATATTATATATTATTACCATTAATTTTCTTGTTTTTTAAATTGTGAAACATCAAGTATTCGACATACTGGTTTTCCAATTTTTATTATATCAGCTTCTATTTTACCATCATTAATTTCTAGTAGCATCACTGTTGGATCTGTTAGTCTTGGCTGTGTTGGACTTCCAGGATTAAGCAAAAGCACATCCTTAATTTGTTGTATCATTGGCTGGTGTGTATGTCCACTTATTAGAACATCTACTCCTAGTTGCTTAGCAAGATAGTAGAGTTGTTGTGTATCTCCTCGTGGATATACTACTCCATGTATTAGTCCTATTTTTATTCCATCAACTTCAATAACTTCAGATGTGTTTAATGTAGGATGATTATCACAATTTCCACATACAGCAATTACTGGTGCTATTTCTTCTAATTTTTCAACTACACTAAGATCTTCAATATCACCAGCATGAAGAATTAATTCAACACCGTCAAATAGTTCAAAAACTTTCTCTGGTATACTGTAGCTACGTGCTGGTATATGTGTATCTGATATGACTCCTATTTTCATTTTAAATAAACACCTCTTATAATAATTATTATTTTTTTTTAAATCTCTTTTTTTTTCACTTCTTGATTTCTAACTTATTTTTTTCTACTTTAAATTTCTTTATATTTTATCTGTATTTTTTTCTATTTTTTTTAGACTATTATTATTGTTTTTAGATAAAACAATTTAAAAATTTTTATTATATTATAATATTTCTTTTTTATTAGTTCTATATTATTTATATAAGATTTAATAATTTCAATAATACTAATAATGATTATTTTTTTTTTTAATTTAAATATGAAATACTATAAAATATAATTATTCTAAAACTTCTTTTTATTTAAAATTATAAATATATTAAAATTACCAATATTGTTTATGAATATATTATATTTATATAACAAATAATATCATAACTAAATTATTATAAAGGAAAAAAAATATTTAATATATAATATTATCCAAAAAATAAGAAATTACATAATTTTTTACAAAAACAATATATAATAGAACAATTAATTTTATTTTTTTTATTTTTATAAAAAAACACATTTTTAACATTTAATAACTTTGGGGAGATTAAAAAAGATGAGTGAATTAATAATATGTGAAAAGCCAAAAGTTGCTGAAAAAGTAGCAAAGGCATTATCTGATTCACCAGTAAAAAGCTCATATAAAAGAGTACCATACTATACAATAGAAAAAAATGGAAAAGAAATAATAATCCTATCAGCAGTAGGACATCTTTATTCACTAAAAGCAAAAAATAAGAAAGAAAAAAGACTATTTGAAGTAGAATGGGTACCACTATATGAAACTGATAAATCAAAAAATTACGTAAAAAACTATATAGATACAATAAAGAAATTTGCAAAAACAGCAGATCGATTTATTCATGCATGCGATTATGATACAGAAGGAACACTAATTGGATATAATGCACTAAAAGAAATATGTGGACCTGAAAGTATAGATAAAACATTCAGAATGAAGTTCTCAGCATTAACTAAAAAAGACTTACAAAAAGCATATGATGAAGCATATCCACTAGTAGATGACCAAAGCTGGGTAGATAGTGGAGAAGCACGTCACATTCTTGATTTTTTATTTGGTGTAAATATATCAAAAGCAATGACAGATTCAATAGTAAAAGCAGCAGACAGGTATGTTCAACTTTCAGCAGGACGTGTACAAACACCAACACTTGCAATACTAACAGAACGTGAAAAAGAAATAAAAAAATTCGTACCTGAACCATACTGGCTAATTAAGGCAAAACTACCAAAAGGTGTAATAGCAGATCATAAAAAAGGAAAAATCTTCAACAAAGATGAAGTTGATGAAATAATTAAAAAAACCAAAGGACATGATGCAACAGTAACTAAAATTACAGAACGTAAACATAAAAAATCACTACCTGTACCATTTGAACTTGGAACACTACAATCAGAAGCATTTGCACAATTTGGTTTCACACCAAAAAAGACACAACAAATAGCACAAAACCTTTATACTGAAGGATATACATCATATCCACGTACATCATCCCAGAAACTACCATCATCACTAGGACTTCCAAACATACTACTTCAACTATCAAAAGATCCAAAATACAAAGAAAAAATAGATCAACTAAAAGCACCAATTAAACCTAATGAAGGAAAAAAAACAGATGAAGCACACCCTGCAATTCACCCAACAGGAACACTACCACAAGATCTATCAAAAGATGAACAAAAAATATATGACCTAATAACATATCGTTTTATCAGTATCTTTGGTGAAGAAGCAGAGATGCAATCTGTGAAAGTAGACTTAGATATTAATGGTGAACCATTTAACTTCTCACGACAAAGAATATACAAAGAAGGATTCCTAGCATTAGATCCATACCAGTATAAAAAAGTGAAAAATGAAGACTTCCCAGAAATGGAAGAAAATACCACACTTAAATCAAAAGTAAAAGAAGAACAAAAAGAAACCAAGCCACCAGCACGATATAATCAATCATCAATTGTAAAAGAACTAGAAAAACGTGGATTAGGAACTAAAGCAACACGTGCAAACATAGTAGCAATACTCTACACACGAAAATATGTTCAAGGAAACAAGATTGAAGTAAGTCAACTTGGAGAACATATGATAGATACACTAAATAAGTACTCAGAACGCCTAACAAGTGAACAGATGACTCGTGAGTTTGAAACATACCTATCTGAAATTAAAGATAAGAAAATTACAGAAAATGAAGTAGTAGATGATGCTAAAGATGAACTAAATCAAATACTAAATTCAATAGATGATAATAAAGAAAATATAGGACGAGAACTATATGCTACATATGAACAAAGCCGAATAGTAGGAAAATGTGATTGTGGAGGAAACCTCATTGTAATATCATCACCTCGTGGAGGAAAATTCGTAGGATGTTCAAATTATCCAAAATGTAAGAAAACCTATTCACTACCATCAGGTGCAAACATACTAAAAACTAAGTGTGAAAAATGTGGACTTCCACTAATATCATATGGAAATCCAAGACAACGTGCATGTTTAAACTTTGAATGTGCAAATGGAGGAAAAAAATCAACCAATGATATAGTAGGAAAATGTCCACAATGTGGAGAAAACCTAATAAAACGTATGGGAAGATTTGGAGAGTTCATAGGGTGTACAGGATTTCCAAAATGTAGATTCACATCCTCAATAGCAGACTTTGAAGCAGCACAAAAACAGGAAAATAGTGAATCTGAAAAATAAAAACTAAAAAAAAGAAAATATCCTAACCACCCTTATTTTTAAAATAACCTTTATCTCCCCTTTTTTTTTTAATCTCTTTTTAAATATGTAAAAATTAAAAAATTATAATATATTTTTTTTTAAATTCCTCTTTTTTTTATTAGATAGAAAAAAAATAGAATGATAATTAAAAAAAAGGAAATTTTTGATGATAAAAAAAAAGTGAGAAAGTATTGTATTTACTAGGCATCTTTTGTTATTTCATATAATCTTTTAAGGATAAATTCGGTTGCTTTTTTGTTAAGATTTTTATCATCTGTTTGTTGTTGTGATGTATAGATACATGCTGGACATCCATCACTACATTCACAATCATGTATCATTTCATATGACATTTTTATTATGTCTTTAAATAGTTTAAATGCTTTTTTAGTTAATCCTACTCCATCTTCAAATGCATCATATATGAATATTGTTGCATTAAGTGTTGATTCATGCATATTTTTTGTAACACCACCAAGATCATATGTATCACACATTACATGAAATGGACTTACAGATAGCATAATATTTACAACACCTTGCATAGCTCCCATGAACATATCATTAAATTTAATGTTTGTATTTCCCATTTCATGTTTTAATTCTTCTTTTATATCATATGGTATTGTAAACCAGAATCCTTGTGTTTTAAAGTTTAATGGTGGTAAGTTTAGTTTTTTAGATGATGATATTTTACTATAGTGTATTGTATTAAATCGGTCATATTTTTCTTTTACATTTAATTTTCCATAACTTAGTGTTATATCATTGAATTTCTGGTTTTTCTCTTCTCGTACGATTTTAACATCAATTTCCTTTAAAGCTTGAGTGTAGTAGTCAAGATCTACTTTTTTAACATATATTCTTTTATTTGCTATGTCCATTTCACGTACTAGGTATGTGTCTCCATTATGTATTAGTACTGCATTTTCATGAGCTTCTCGGAATGCTTGTTTTTCACTCATTTCTTCTAGGAATTGATGTCCATTAAATACTTTGTATGGCTCAGATCTTACATCACTAAGATTTACTTCAAAATTTGGTGTTTTATCTTGTTTTAGAAGTTTTTCATCATCATATTTCCATACATCATGTGTATATTTTAGTATTCCTTCCATTTCAAGGTCGCTTATTTCATCAAAAACTACTCCTTCATCATCAAATCCGAAGTTTTCTATTTCATCATATCTTATAGGATTTTCATATGCTGCACATTTTAAGTGTCCTCTTAGTATTTCACGGTTGTTAAGATCTATTATTGCATGTTCATGTGTTTTGTTAAAAAATACTTTTGGGTGCTTCATGAAGTATTGATCTAGTGGATTTTGAAATGCTAGTAGTGTTATTATTGATTCCTGGTTTTTTCGTCCTGCACGTCCTGCTTGTTGCCATGTTGATATAAGAGTTCCTGGATATCCTGCTATCATTACACTATCAAGTGATCCTATGTTAATTCCAAGTTCTAATGCATTTGTTGTTACAATTCCTCTGATTTTTCCATTTTTTAGATCATCTTCTATTTTTTTTCTTTCATCTACAGTATATCCTGCTCTGTATGCTGTTATTTGATTTGCAAGTTTTAGATTTGTATTTTGAAGTTCTTTTTTTGATCTTAATGCTACTACTTCTGCCATTTTTCTTGATATTTCAAAGCATATAGTTTGCATATCATTTTCAATATAGGTTTTAAATAGTTTCTGGGTATCTGTGTGTATGGATGGATTTTTACTTGCTACTTTATATGGGTTGTAGAAGATGAAGTATTTTCGTCCTGATGGAGCTCCGTTTTCATCTATTATTTTAAAGTTTAGTCCTGTTAGTTTTTCGCTAAATTCCTGTGGATTTGCTAGTGTTGCTGTTGATACGATGAATTGTGGGTCAGATCCATAGAATTTACATATTCGTTTAAGTCGTCTAATAAGTAGTGCCATGTTAGATCCAAATACTCCCCGGTATTGGTGTGCTTCATCTATTATTATGTATTTTAGATTTCTAAAGAAGCGTTCCCATTGTTTATGCCATGGTAGTATAAGATGTAATTCATAAGGATTGGTTAATATGAGACGTGATGTTTGCTTGATTTTTGGTCTTTCTGATTTTGGTGTATCACCATCATATTTTGCTGGATTTATTTCAAGTTCACATTCTTCATCTACTTTTAGTATGCTTTTAAGTTGATCATTAGCTAATGCCTTAGTTGGATATAAGTAGAGTGCTGTGTCATTTTCATTTAATGTTAAATCTTCAAGTACTGGTAATGTAAATGAGAGTGTTTTTCCACTTGATGTTGGTGTGGTTATACATACATTTTCTCCACTTCGTACACTTTGTAGTGTTTTATATTGGTGGGTGTATAATTTGATGTTATTTTTATCTAGGTAGTCTGATAGTGCTGCAGGTAAGTTTGGATCTTCTATTGAGTAACGTGCTCTTCGTGGTGGTATTTCTTCGATGTGTTCTATTCTATCTCTAAAGTATTTTTTATTTTGAAAATATGTTAGTATTTCTTGTGTCATTTATAACTTCCTGTATGATCATTTTTTTTCTTTTATTTCTTATTTGTTTTTTATTTTTTAGTTTGAATATTCTTATTTCATCTTTCATATTTCAATTTTTTTTAATGATAGCTTTATTTCTTTTAAAAATTTCTTAATAAGTTTAAATATATCTTTATTTATAAACATATATAAGGATAATTTTTGATTATAGAATGACCATAAATATTCTGGTAAAATATTTTTTTTTTCATAATAATACTTTTTGATTAAGGAAAATTTTATGAAAAAATGGGGGAATAAAATTTCTTAATTCAATAATTTAAAAATAAAATCAAAATTTTCAATATAAATAAATTTTTTTGTATCCTATTTTTTTCTATCTAATAGGCTTTTTGGAGGGTAAAAAAAGGGAGAATCTATATATGAACAGTAAAGAAGTATTAAAAAAAGCTGCACCTTTTATTATTGTTATTCTACTTATGGTTACACTTTTTGCAATTCGTGCAGAGACTGTTAATATTGGTGGAATTCAAAATGAAAGTCTTAAAGCTTTATATGAAGACGACAACGGAATGCCATATTTCACAGAGATAGACTCATATTATAACTTTAGGTTAACAGAGAATTATTTAGAAACAGGGCATTTAGGAGATACAATTGTTAATGGTACTGATTGGGATTCACTTTCAACGTCCCCTGATGGGCGTGCGGCTGACTATCAACCTGTAATTATAGTATTAACAGCTTTTGTTTACAAATTCCTTAATATTTTCACATCAGTTTCACTTGTACAAGTTGCATACTGGATTGGACCATTTATTGGTACACTTGCAGTAATTCCAGCATATTTCATAGTACGTCGTGCAACTGGTAATGACTGGGGAGCTATTGTTGCAGGTGTTATTGCAGGAGCTGCTCCTGCATATTTCTCACACACATACGGTGGTTTCTTTGATACAGATATGTTCAACATACTGCTTCCGCTTCTTATAGTGTTATTCTTAATAGAAGCAGTATATGCCACAAAACCTGTGTGGAAGGCAGTTTATGCTGCAATTTCATCCGTATTCCTTGCATTGTTTTCACTTGCATGGAGTGGATACACCTATATGGTATTATTAACTGTAGGAACATTGATTCTTTATTATCTTGCAAGTTATATTATGGATCGGCATGATGGTAAGGATCTTTCAAATAAAAAGCAATGGTTTAAAAATAATCCGGTTACAATACCAGCGATTGTATTTATTATATTAACCATTATTCTACTCGCAATTACTGTTGGTGGCTCAATGTTTGAGTCAATAACATCTGTAGTAAGCTTATCAACATCACTTCAAAGTGCAACAGCAGGTACAGCATATCCTAACGTATATGTATCTGTAGGTGAGATGCAAGTACCACAAGTAATTGATATTGCAAACCAGAGTGGTGGAGTCTTTGGACTTTTATATGCTCTTGCAGGATTAGTTCTATTTGTTGCTTTACTCTGGAAAAAACCAGTTACAAAAAAACAACAAATAGAAGATCAACCAAAAGAAATTAAAACTAAAAAACGAGTAGGAGGAAAATCTTACACTCCTAAAACTAAAAAACAAGAAGAAGAAGTTCAGGAAATTGTTGAAAAACAATTCGTACCTGGAAAAATTGAATGGACTGAAAAACAACAATATGATAACCTTTTCCTATTTGTACTATTACTATTATGGATTGTAGGTATAGCTATAATGCTAACACAAGGTACAAGGTTTATAGAACAATTTGCAGTTCCTGTATCATTACTTTCAGGACTATTTGTAGGATATATAATTAAGGATATTGATCTTAAAACAGAACAATACAAATATGTTGCAATAATTGGACTTATTGTTGTATTACTTGCAGCAGTTCCACCTCTTGTTTCAGATCATACAGTATCATCACAATCTGTAGGAAGTACAAATGATGATATGTATAATACCCTAACATGGATTAAAGCAAACACACCACAAGATACAGTACTTGCATCTTGGTGGGATTACGGTCACCTCTTTACACAAGTAGCTGATCGTCAAGTAGTATTTGATGGAGGTTCACAGAACAACATGCGTGCATACTGGATAGGTAATGCACTTCAGACAAGTAATGAGGATCTCTCCGCAGGTATTTTAAGAATGCTTGCAAATAGTGGAGAAGAAGCATCAAATACATTAGATTTATACACACACAACACAACAAAAACAGTAGAAGTATTAAATAAAATACTACCTATGGATAGAAATCAAGCAAATGCAGAGTTAACAGGACCTGTAGGCTTATCACAACAAGAAGCAAATGCAGTTCTTGACAAAACACATCCTGCACAAACAAAACCAGTTGACTTAATATTAAGTTCAGATATGCTTTCAAAAGCAGCATGGTGGTCATACTTTGGAACATGGAACTTCCAAAACCAAACATCCACACACTACTCATACTACCCAGCAAATGTTCAAGCAGAACAAATAAATGGTAAAACATTTATCCTTGGAATGGACAATGGTGTAGTAGGTGTTTCATCATCAAATACAAATGAAACAGAAGGAGTACCAATGCTCTTTGCATATGTTGATCAAAGTAAACTTAATAAGTCACTTAACATGTCAACCACTGAAGATAAAGAAAGAATGGAAAAAGAATTAACAGATGGAACAGGTAATGAGTTACTTAAACCACATAAACTAATATACATAGAAAACAATCAACTTTCAGAAAGAATAGTAAATAACAACAGTAACATGTCACTTATTGTATATAACAATGGTGGAGGATCATACTTCACAGTTCTATATGATTCATATCTTGATAATGCTGTATTTACCAAACTATATCTTGAAAGTGGAATGAACACAACAAGGTTTAACCTAACACATACAGAACCTGGTATAAGTGTATGGAATGTATTTGAATACCCAACAGGTAATACAAACCAAGCACAAGCAGTTGTTAATAAGACAAACAATACAAACACGACGTAAATAAATATAAATTTACAAACACAATAATTAATTTTTTTACACTCCAAAAATCCTTCTTTTTTCTTTTTTTATTTAATTAAATTATTAAAATTCTAAAATTATAATACCATACTTATTTTATAAAAAGAGTAACCTTTTTTTTTAAATTCTAATTTTACATACAATATATAATAAAAGAAAATTATCTTCTGAAAAATTAAAATATATTTTAATAAAACTTAAATAACTACTTTTTTAAACCTTTCTATTATTTATATTATAATTAATAAAAATTATTACCAGATAAACAATATTATGATTTTATATAATAAGGAGATAAGAAAATTGAAAACACTTTCAGACCTAAAAAAGGCAACACTCATTCCTACAAATTCATCATTTGATATACTTCTTGGTGGAGGAATAGAAAAAGGGTGTGTAACACAATTTTATGGACCACCAGGATGTGGAAAAACAAATATTGCACTGAAAATATTATATGAAGCCACAAAAGATGGTAAAAAAGCCATATACATGGATACTGAAGGTGGAATTTCACTTGAAAGAATCGAACAAATAGCAGGACTTGACTTTGATAAAATAGTAAATAACATTTACTTACTTGAACCTAAAACATTTGATGAACAATTTCTTCAAATAAAACAGATAAAAGAAGTACTTGAAAATGACTCTGATATTGACATTTTAATAATAGATTCTATCGTAGCATTATATCGTATAGAAGATGGAGATCCAACTGAGATAAATAAACGTCTTGGAAAACTAATGTCAGATTTACTAATACTAAGTCGAGAATATGACATAGCTGTAGTAATTACAAATCAAATCTACTCACCATTTGACTCAGATGATCTTATTGTTGAACCAATTGGTGGAACAGTACTAAAATACTGGAGTAAAGTAATTGTAGAAATACAAAAAGATTTAATATCAAACATGAGATCAGCCACACTAAAACGACATAAAACAAAACCGGCGGATTCTGTGATAAACTTTGAAATAGTAGATACGGGAATAACATAAAAAAAATAGAATAGTTCAAAAGTTAAATAATAATATGATTTTTTTCACTACATTAAACTTAAAAAGAAAGGATAATTACAATTTAAAAAGAAATTAAATAAGAATTTTTCTAAAAAAAACTTTTTTGGAGAAGATATAATGGTATTTAAAAAGAAAGAAAAAAAGGTGCCAAAAGGATTTAACTCAGTAAATGAATTCTTTGACTACCTATATAAAAAAGAAGATTTAATATGGATGGGACAAAACACAAATCACTTACAAAAAGTAGAAGCAATAGAAGATGCACTAATAGAAGCATCACATAAACGTGACTACTGTAAATATCCACCACCAGAAGGATTTCCAGAACTAAAACAATTAATTCTAGAAGATCTAGGACTTGATGAAAACATATTTGATGTACAAATAACAGCAAGTGCAACAGAATCATTATATCTTGCAATAAGCACATCACTATATCATATAACAAACACAATAGCATCAGATCCAGGATATCTAATTATAAACAATTTCTGTAACAGATTTGGAAACCATGTAAAAGAAATACCAGTATACAACGAAGAACACGGATATAAACTAACACCACAACTAATACGTGAAAACATTGACATGGAAACCAAACTAATCATACTAATTGATCCACTAAATCCAATAGGAGCAACATATACAAAAGAAGAAATCATGGAAATTGCAGAAATAGCAAAAGAAAACAACATTATAGTACTCCATGATATAACATATCGTGACTTTGCACGAGAACATACACTAGTTGCACAATATGCACCAGAACATACAATAACAGTATATAGTTTCTCAAAAATATTTGGTATGGCAGGACTAAGAATAGGAGCTGTAATAAGTACTCCAGATCTTATGCGTCCAATGCGTGCAAGTGTAATAAATGATCTTGGAACAAATGTATTATCACAAGAAGCAGCAATAGCAGGACTAAAAACCAAAGATCAGTGGATTGATGAAATTAAACAAACATGCTTTAAAAATCAGGAACTTATCAAAGAAGCAGTAGATGAAACACCAGGAACATTTTTACCTGTATATCCATCAGATGCAAACATGATGGTAATTGATATATCACAAACAGGTCTTGATCCAGTAGATTTAGCAGCATATTTACTTGATGAGAAAAACATATTTGTACGAGAAGGAAACTATACAAGTAAATTATTTGGAGATCGATATATACGTGTAAGTTATTCAATACCAACAGAGGAAATAATGGTATTTAGAAATGAATTTAAAGATGCTGTAGAAACACTACAAAAAAGACAAAATATAATACCAAAATAAATTCATTAAAACTTAAAATAAATCTCTCCTACCATTTTTTTTTCTCACCTTAAATCTTAATCTTTTTTATTTTTTTTAAATCTATAAAATAAGAATAAATAAAATCACTTATTAATACACATAATTAATTTAACTAATATACGGAAAGAAAACTAATTTATCTTTTTTTCATAATGGAGGTAACAAAATAATGGAAGAAGCCTGCAGATTCATAATAGAAGAAGCTATAAATAAAAATATAACAAACAAAAAAGATCTTGAAAAACTAAAAATACAAACATGTC
Organism: Methanosphaera cuniculi; assembly: GCF_003149675.1. NCBI lineage: Archaea > Methanobacteriati > Methanobacteriota > Methanobacteria > Methanobacteriales > Methanobacteriaceae > Methanosphaera > Methanosphaera cuniculi. The sequence goes on from NZ_LWMS01000045.1 coordinate 18,785, forward strand.
GAAACATGAAGCTACCAGGATTTATGAGCAACTCAAAAATTCTACAATATGCAAAAGATGAAGAACTTGACCAAATACGACCGCTTCTCATGAAAAAACCAACACGAACAATATCAGGTGTAGCAATAGTTGCAATAATGTGTCATCCACATAAATGTCCACATGGAAGATGTAAATACTGTCCTGAAAGTAGCATAGCACCACCAAGTTATACAGGAGAAGAACCAGCAGCACTAAGAGCAAGAATGTTTAAATTTGATCCATACATACAAACATTCAACAGATTATATCAACTACGAAATATTGGTCATTCAATAGATAAAGTTGAACTAATCATTATGGGTGGAACATTTGCATCAAGAACACTAGACTACCAAGAATGGTTTGTAACACAAGCACTAAGAGCAATGAATGACTTTGAAAAAATAGTAGACACACTTCCAAAAAATCAACGTGAAATTGAGATAGTACCACCAACAGACTTCAAATACATAAGTGATGTTCAAAAAGTTAATGAAACAAGTAAAGTACGTTGTATAGGACTTACATTTGAAACAAGACCAGATTATTCAAAACATCAAGATGTTAACCGAATGCTTGATTTTGGAGTAACACGAGTAGAACTTGGAGTTCAAACACTATATAATCATGTATATAGTCAAATAGATAGAGGACATCGTATAAATGATGTAATTGAAGCAAACCAAATACTACGTGATAGTGCAATAAAAGTAGCTATGCATATGATGCCAGGATTAACACAATCACGAAGTATGGATCTACGTATGTTTAAAAGACTCTTTAGTGAAGAATCATTTTCACCTGATATGCTTAAAATCTATCCATGTCTTATAACAGAAGGCTCTGAATTCTATGAAATGTGGAAAAAAGGTGAATATGAACCATACACATCAGATGAAGCAGTTGATCTTATTGTAGATGTTAAAAAAATTCTTCCTAAATGGGTACGTACCATGCGTATACAACGTGATATACCAGCAACACTAATAAATGCGGGTGTTAAAAAATCAAACCTGGGAGAATTAGTATATAATCGCCTAGAAGAAGAAGATATTCAATGTCAATGTATAAGATGTCGTGAAGTAGGACATAAAAAAGCACATGGAATAGATGTAGACTATGATAATATTGAACTACTTAGAACAGATTATAAAGCTGTAGGTGGTCGTGAAATATTCTTATCATATGAGGATGTATCAAATGATATACTAATTGGATTTACACGGCTTCGTATACCATCACAGAATGCTTTTAGACCTGAAATAACACCAACCACAGCACTTATTCGTGAACTTCACGTATATGGGCATATGCAAAATATTGGAAAAACTGATGATAAATTATGGCAACATCATGGCTATGGTACAAATTTAATAAAAAAAGCTGAGGAAATTGCACAAGATGAATATAACAAAGATAAAATGAGTATTATAAGTGGAATTGGTGTACGTGACTATTATCGTAAACTCGGCTATGAAAAAGATGGACCTTACATGTCAAAACAACTAGAACTATAAACTCCCCACCTTCTTATTTTTTATTTTTTATTTATATAATACATAAATAGTATTATTTATAAATATTAAAAATAGTATAAAAAAATAGTTTAAGAAAATAAAAAAATTTAATTATAAGAATTTATAGTCACTATTTTTCTACCATTTTTAATTATTATCATAAAAAGGTTGTGAATTATTAATATGCAAATTGAAACTTCTGCAAGATTACATTTATCATTAATAGATCTTAATGGATCAATAGGTCGAGTTGATGGATCAATAGGATTAACACTAGATAAGCCATCATTAAAACTTGAATGTATAGAAAATAATACACAGACACAAATAATAACAAATGGATTAGATGATGAATATGAAAAGAAAATACTATCATCTTATATGAAAATGTGTGATTATCTAGATATTGACACAACATACACATTTAAAATTAATGAAGCATACCCTATACATCATGGTCTAGGACTTGGAACACAATTATCACTATCAACAGCATCACTATTAGCACACATGAATGATGTAAATCTTACAAACTATGAACTTGCAAACATCATAGGACGTGGTGGAACAAGTGGAATTGGAGTATACTCATTTAGTGAAGGTGGACTGATAATTGATGGAGGACATAAAAAAACTGATAAACACTCATTTCTTCCATCATCAGCATCAAATGTATCACCACCACCACTAATAGCAAGATATGAAATACCAGATGATTGGAAAATAATACTAGTAACACCTGATATTAATGCTGGTGCAAGTGGATCAAATGAAGTTAATATATTTCAAAAATATACACCTATAAAACTTGATGATGTAAAAACAATATCATACATTACACTTATGAAACTAATGCCAGCAATAGTAGAATGTGATATAACATCATTTGGAAAAGCTGTAAATGAAATACAAAAGGTAGGATTTAAAAGTATAGAACGAAAACTACAACCACCAATAATAGATACAATTATAAACTATATGTTAGATAATGGTGTAGCAGGAGCTGGTATGAGTTCATTTGGACCTACATGTTTTGGAATAACTGATACAAATACAAAAACATTAAAACATGATATTTTAGATTTATTAGATGGTAATGCAAATGTAACAGTTACAAAAGGAAAAAATCATGGTGCAAAAATAAAAATATAGTACATATAACATGAAATTATAAAAATCAATAAATACTCGGGAGATGAATAAATGGAAAATATAGAAGGAAAAGCATGGAAGTTTCGTGATTGCATAGATACAGATGTGATTATTGCAGGAAGATACCTAAGAACATTCAACCCACAAGACTTAGCAGATCATGTAATGGAAGCTGAAGATCCTGAATTTGCACAAAAAGTAGATAAAGGTGATATAATAGTTGGTGGATGGAATTTTGGATGTGGATCTTCACGTGAACAAGCACCAGTTGCAATAAAAGCTGCAGGAGTATCTGTTATAATAGCTAAATCATTTGCAAGAATCTTCTATCGTAATGCAATAAATATAGGACTTCCAGTAATAACAGCAGATATAGAAGTAGATGAAGGAGATATACTAGAAGTTAACATAACAGATGGAATAATAAAAAACAAGACAACCAACACAGAATATGAAATACAACCACTTGATCCTACAATGCTTGAAATCCTTGAATGTGGAGGAGTTGTAAATCAATACATACAAGAGAAAGGAGGAAAATAAAAATGACATGTCCATCATGCAACTCAGATGACTATGAAATACTAAAAACTAAAGGTAAGAAAAATAAAGAACTACTAGTAAAATGTAACGATTGTGAACACACCTATTGGACACCAGCACCAGAAGAAGTACATGCTGTTAAAGTACGTGTGATAATAAGTGAATTTGAAAAATCATGGAAGACAAGTGTAGAACTCTTCTCAGATGAATACCTGGAAGTTGGAACACTACTATATATTGATGATAAAGATGTAGAAGTAACATCAATTGAAAATAGTGAAGAAAAACGTGTATTTGAATGTCCAGTAATTGATATTAAAACTATATGGGCAAAATCACTAGATACTCAGGCAAGAATAGGACTAACAATAGATAATCATGGAATAGTATTATCACATAAAATAGAAGTAGAACGAGACTTTATCTTTGCAATAGGAGATGTAGGTGAAGTATATGGTAAAAAATTCCGTATCTATGCATTTAAGACACTTGAACGAAATATGCGTAAAGGATATGCATATGCAAAGGTAATAAAAAGAATCTATGGAAGATTACTTCCAAATAATGATAAATCAAAAGTAAAATATGACTTATCAGAATATGTTGTAAAAACCACAATAAAAGATAAAGAAAAAAATAAAGACAACTATTTCAACTAAAAAAAAAGAATATAATTTGGGATAACATTATTATGAATAAAAAAATTTATTTAGAAACACATGGATGTACATTTAACAAAGCAGATACAAATATTATGACTAAAATCCTTGATGAAAAAGGATACATTATAGTAGATAATCTTAAGGATGCTGATGTTATAATATTAAACACTTGCTATGTAAAACTACCAACAGAACAAAAGATGATAACACAGATAAGAAAAATCAAGGAAAACTATCCTGATAAAAAACTTATTATTGGTGGATGTATGGTAGAAGTAGATGATGTACGTTTAAATAAATTTGCACATGATAACTGCTGGATAGGACCACATAAAGTAGATAAAGTAGATGAAGTAGTGCAAAAAGCATTAAATGATGAAATAGTACATGAATATGGTAAAACTAATCTTATAAAAGCAGGAGCTAATACAAAAACCACAGATTCATTAATACACATACTTCAAATATGTGAAGGATGTAATGGTGTATGTACATTCTGTTGTACTAGAAGAGCACGAGGACATCTGGTAAGTTATCCAATTCAAAATATAGTTGATGAAGCACAACAAGCAATAAGTAATGGAGCTAAAGAACTTCAAGTAACAGCACAAGATACAGCATGCTATGGTTTTGATACAGGTGAATCATTCCCAGAACTTCTAAGAAAACTTGCAAATCTTGATGGAGAATACCGAATACGTGTAGGAATGATGCATCCTAAAAGCTTACGTGAAAATCTAGATGAAATAATAGAAGTTTTCAAACAAAATCCTAAAATATACAACTTCATCCACTTACCTATTCAAACAGGAAGTGAAAAAGTACTAAGTGAGATGAACAGACTTCACACTATAGATGAATATAAATACATGCTAAATAAATTTAAAACAGAAATACCAGATTTAACCTTTGCAACAGATATAATCGTAGGATATCCAACAGAAACAGAAGAAGACTTCCAAGAAACACTAGAATTACTTGATGAAATAAAACCAGACATCATACATATATCAAAATACATGCACAGACCAACAGCTACATCAAACACACTTAAAGAAATAGATCACATAACAATGAAAGACAGATCACACAGAGTAAATCAAATGAAAGATAAGGTAATGTATGAAAATAATGAAAAATACGTATCAAAAACATATAATGTATTAGTACTAGCAAAAGGAAGTTCTGGTGGATATGTAGGATATACAGATGCATATAAAAATGTGATAATACCAGAAGATGTGAAACTAGGAACATTTCATAATGTAAAAATAGTAAAACCTAACCGGACATATCTGTTATCAGAACTAATAGAATAAAGAAAAAAAATGAAAAATTATATAAACACATATTTTTAAATAAAAAATATACAAAAAGATGAAAAATTAAATTAATAAAAAATAAAAATTATATAAGATTTGATTAAAATGAGTTACGTAGTATGTCAAAATTGTAAACGTTTTGTTCAAGTAAACCCCTATGCACCATTATCATTTGATAAATGCACAAACTGTGGACATACATTAGAATTTGCACGATCACCAACAGAACTACAACTACTACTTCATGGAATAGAAATGCCTGAAGTATCATATAAGAAAATATGTAAAGTTTGTAAATCAGAAAATCCAAGAGAAGTAGGAAGTTGTATGTATTGTGGATCAACTGAGTTTAATTTACAATATGATCCTGAAAGTGTAAAAAAATACAATGAAAGTATGATAGAAGCACAAAACATGCAACTAAACAATCTAAAACAAACAGGTGATGCAAATATACCATCTGAATATGCAGATCAAATGAATCAAAACCCAAATCCTAACCCACAAGTTATAATAAATACAGAAGTGAAACTAGATAAATCTAGGCAATTCATGTTTGGAATAATAAGTGTAATAATGGGATTTATAGACTTTATATTCTTTGTAACACTAGGATTATTCTTAATAGCAGGGGATAATATACCAGAAACAACAGAAGCACTAGTACCATTTATAACACAAAATATGACATCTCTTGGTATAATAGTAGTAGTAGCACTACTTCTAGCAGGATTAATTCCAATATTTATCATGCCAAAGATGAGTTATAAAAATTCATTTAAAATGTCAGCAATAATAGGAGTAGTCATAGGAATATGTACACTATTTGTAGGATATGATCCACTAGTATGTATTATAAGTATGCTAATTGCAGCAATACTAACAGGACTTGGTGGTGTAATAGGTGAATATATTATACACAAACTTACAAATACAATAAATTCACAATAAAAAAAACAACTTAACTTCCACTCTTTTTATTTTTTTTAAATACTTAAATTTAGTTTTTAATTTATAAATTAAGCATAAAAACTTATTTTTTTTTATAATAAATGGATAAGTTAACAAAAAAAAATTAGCAAATTTAGTATTCTATAAAATAATTATTTTTTCATAAAATAAATTTCTTAAAAAAAATAGTAGTAATTTAAATGTGAATGCCGTGGGCCGGACTTGAACCAGCGACATCCAGATCTTCAGTCTGGCGTTCTCCCAACTGAACTACCACGGCATATTATAATGAAATTATCTTTTTTAGATTTAAAGTGGGCCGAACGAGATTCGAACTCGTGATCTCCTCCATGTCAAGGAGGAATCATACCCCTAGACCACCGGCCCAGAGAACTTTTAATCTTTCAAATTTCTTATAATCTATTTATTATATATTTTTATTTCTTTTATTTATATTTTATGGATTTTTATTAAATGATATTTTAACAACTGTTCATATTTTAAATTTACATAATAAGTATTAAATATTAATTAGAAAAAAATGTATAATGTTTATTATAATATAAATATTATTAACTAATAATAGATTTAATAAAAAATTATAATTAATTAATCATATAAGTGGGAGGAATAAGATTTATGGACTTTGACAAATCAATAGAAAATACATTATCTCAAATACAAAAAGTTATGAGTGCAAATTGTATTGTTGGAGAACCAATTTATACAAAAAATAAAATTTTAATACCAGTTTCAAAAACTACTCTTGCATTTGGAGTGGGTGTTGGAAATAATAATGAAGAAAATACTGATATGGGTGGTGCTGGTGGAGGAGCATGTATTGATCCTACATCATTTATTGTAATTCATGAAGATATTAAAGGACCTGAAGGAATACAAATTGTACCTATAATTGGTAAAAATCCTGTGGAAGATCTTATCTATAATTTAGGTAAGATAGTGGATGAAAAAGTAGGTTCATCAAAGAAATCATCAAATACACAAGATGATGATGAGGATAATATTGATAATATTAAAGCTCAGATAAAAGAAGATTAAATTGTATCTCTTAGATGTGGTGATTATTAAAGATAAACTTGGAATAATATTTTTTTTTTATCTTTTATTTTTTCATCATTCTTTTTTTAAATTAATTAAAATACTATAAAATAAAACAAGGTAGAATTCAAAATGCTATTTGAATTATTAATGGTATTTCTTATTATTATAATAGTGTCTGTTTTAATTTTAATCTTTTCAAAAATACATATTGATATTCTATTTAAGAATAGTAATTCTAACTTTAATGGACTTATAACAATAAATTATCTTATAGTTCAAATAAAATATGATCTCAAAAAACAACAACTAAAAATAAATTTACACTTAAAAAACAAGACTAAAACAATAAAAATAATAAACACAAATAAACAAGATGAAACAGATAAATCTGAAAACTCAAATACAGATGAAACACAACAAGATGATAAAGATAAAGAGATTAAACAGTTACTAAAAGATGTATCAAATGCAAAAGTAGACATACTTGAAATTGTAGCATACATTCCAAAGATTATAAAATTTAATAATGCTAAAATACAACTAAATTTAGGACTTGCTGATAGTGAATTAACAACCAAAGTCACAGCAATAATATATTCAATAGGTGCAGTACTTTATCCTGCAGGTTTATATATTGAACTTATCCCCGTATATGGAGAATTTAGGATTAAATCAAATATGGATATAAAATTTGATATTGTTATTTTTAACTGTTTAAAGCTTATTGTTAAAATTATAAGAAAACCTAAACTACGAAAATTAATAAAAAAATTGATTAGTTATGCATGATGTACAAATACTAAAACCAATTAAGGCATATAATCGTATGATATATCCTATTGCAAAATTAGATGTTAATATTCTTTTTAAAAGTTTTGTTAATATTACATATGAGGTAATTGCTTTAAAAATAGTTGAAGGTGATGATCTTATTTATTATATGAATATTTCAATGGATAATGAAATATTTGAAAAGTTAGAAAAAAATAGAGAATTATAAAAGAGGTAAATATTTATTTTCTCGATTAAACATTTTTTTTCATAATAATTTTTTGAGAAAAATAATTCTATACTATTTTCTTTCCTACTAAATTCTTTTTCTTTATTTTTATAATCATTTAAATACTTTTTATTTTTTCTTTTTAAAAAAATAAATCTGCTTGTTATCATAATATTTTATATGCATATATGATATCTTCAGATTTTAGAGTTTTTCTTCCGTTGGCTTTTGCACTTTCTAGTGCTATTTCTGTAATTGCTGCTGCTTGTTCTTCAAGATATTTAGCTAATTCTTCTTTAGCACTTTCACTTACACGTTCTGCGCCACCATGTTTTAAAATTCTTCCAAGTGGTGTTAATGGTAATCTTGTCATAATTATCCTCCACAATTTTATTTTTAGGAAACTTTATTTTTTTATAATTTTAAAATAAAAAGTTTTCTTTTCAATACAATCAACAAGTTTGCTATTTAGTTTAAAAAAACTTTTTTTGAATATTCAAACTTTGATATTATTATTTTTAATTTATTATTATATATAGTATTATCGAATTAAATATTATCTATTATTACATTATTATTTATAACATCGTTCATGATTTATCATTATTTAAAAAAACATAAGAAAATTATAAAATTAATTTTAATACGATTCATGTAATGAATTATTAACAAAAAATAAATTAAAATAATACCTTTATTTTATAAAATATTAATTTTTAAATGGTATTTTATCTAACAAGTGGTTTAAAAACGTAATAATAAAGTACTAATTTTCTCAGTTTTACATTTAAATTTTAAAAATTTAACGATTATCTAAAAGTAGAATCTAAAAATTTATGTTAATATTATTTAATATTTTAAACTAATAGGATATTTTATAATAAAAATAAGATTTTAAAAAAGGTGGAGGTTAAAAAAAAGAAAGTATTAAAGATAAATATTTTTTTATTTATTCATCTGATGAATTCATTCTTTTTTCTTTTTCTTTTTGAATATTTTCCATTATGATTTTTGCACGATCAGATCCTATTGGTACGTGGAATTGTTCTTCTATACCTTCACGGTAGATGTTATTCATTGTACAAAATGGTATGATACGTCCATCTGGTGTTGCATAATGGATAACACATCTATGTACACGATCTTGATCAAAGTTAAATGGATCCATGAAGTGCATACATGATACAAGTAATGCATTTATGTGGAAATCACCAAGTGCTTCATAATCTTGTTTTATAAATATATTTTTAAGAAGACTTACAATATCAATGTAAGATGGTGATTTTTTAGTATCAACAGTTCCAGGTAAATCACGAATAGCTTTAATTACAGCTTTTGTATTTCCAATTTTTGAATGTTTATCTAGTTCTTCTGTTGCATCTTCAAGCATTGCCATAAATTTATCAACATTAATGAAGTCTGTAATAGGTATGATACTACCATCTTTTTCTTTAAATACATATGTTCCCACACCACAGTGTTCATGACATGTGAGTGTTACTTCATCTTCTGTACCTTGTAATGCTGATATAAATTCTGATATTGGTGCTACTGTTGATGCTGAATAGAATGTATCTTTTTTAATACGTCCATCTGTTTGATCTTCTACATTTGCTATGAAATCATCTATTGTTATACGTTGTTTTTCAATTTGATCAATTTCATTTGCTGGTGTTCTTCCTGCAAATGCAACAGGTTGGAAGTTTACACCACGTATTACATCAAGATTATCTAAAGCAAATTGTATAATATCTCCTACTTGATCATCATTTATTCCTTTTACAAGTGTTGGTACAAGTACAATTCCAAGACCTGCTTTACGACAGTTTTCTATTGCTTCAATTTTTTTGTGTAATATATTTGCATTACGTGTTTTAAGATATGGTTCTTCTGTTACACCATCAAATTGCATATATACAGTGTTTAATCCTGCATCTTTAAGTCTTACAGCGAGTGTTTCATCATTTGCTAGTGCTATTCCATTTGTTGCAATTTGTGTATGTACAAATCCTTCTTCTTTTGCCATACGTATTAAATCTACAATGTCATCACGTACTGTTGGTTCTCCACCTGAGTATTGTATAGCTGGTGTTTCAACAGGTTGATTTTTACGAAGTGTACGTAGCATTTCACGAATTTCATCTTGTGATGGTTCATAGAGTGTTCCTGATACAGCAGCATTTGCAAAGCATATTGGACATCTTAGGTTACATCTGTTTGTTACATCGATAATTCCAAGTATGGTTTGGCTTTCATGTTGGTCACATAATCCACAGTTTGCTGGACATTCGCCTTCAGCATGTTTTAGATTTGTAAGTCTGTGTGGTTTTGATTCATATTTAACTGCTTTTTCATAAGCTTCTGCATCATGCCAGTATGTGTTTTTGAAGTTTCCATGATCTGGACATTCTTTTTCTATAAATATTTCGTTTCCTTCTGAATATACTTCAGCGTCAAGTATTTTAAGACATTCAGGACATAGACTTTTTGTATTTTTAATCTGAGTCATCTACTTCCCCCTTTATCCATATTTTTTGTATTTTTTATTTTTTTTACGTTTTATTTGTATTATTTGATTTCTAGAGAATTTATAATAATATAAGTAATAATTGATTTTATTATTTTTTCCTAGTATTATAATATATATTTGAATTATAGATTATATTAAATTAATGATTATAACACCTAATTTCTTGTAATAGTAATGTTAGTTATGAAAATAATAGTTTATTCATTATTTATTTTTATAGAAAAAATAGAAATTTTATAGGTAAAAAGTTTTTTTTTATTATAATAATTTTTTTATAGAAAAAATTAAAAATAGAAAGAAAAAATAAAATAATATAAATCTTTTTTTAAGTAAAATATTCTGATTATTTCTTTTATTCCTTAAATTAGTACCATACATCTTTTATATGTATTAGGTATGCAAATATGTTAGCTCCAAGGTGTAAAAATACACTTACAACAAGAATGATTATAATCATTGATAAATTTAGTTGTACTACTGGTGAGATAAATATTAAGGCTACTACTACAAAATCTAGTTGATCAAGTAGTGGTACTGCTTGTCCTCTTTCAAAGTTAAGTCTTCTTTTTAAAAAGCTACCAATAGAATCACCAATAAGTGCACCAAAACCTAGAAGTAGTCCTAGTAATAATCCTTGAGGTATAAATCCTGATAAGAATGTAATATGTGATGATGCAATTATAAAGTAGTATTCACCAATACCATAATTTGCAAGAAGTCCTAATAGACCACCTATGATCATACCAAACAGACCACCGCCTATTACACCTCTCCATGTAACGCCATCACCTGTAATTCTTCGATTATCCCATGCATTATGACCAAAATCCATTGGTGTTCCTCCACCTAGTACTAATGCTGAACCATTAGCAAGATATGCTGGAATCATAAGATAAATCGAATATATTATTAAATTTAATAAATCCATTAAATTCAAACCTCGAGTTATTTTTTTTAAATTATTTTTTTTTCAATATTCTTTATACAGTATATAAATATGTGTATTTATTATTAATAAAAATAATGACAATTCTTATAATAATATTTTTTTTTATTTACTTATCCATGTTGTAGATTTTTTCAAGAATATTTATATTAACATCTTTTAAATCAAGATACATCTGTATTGCACCAAGTGTTGTGATAATACTAACAATAGGTTGTGGTATATAATCATTAAGATTAATAACATTTAATTTAAGATTATCAGCTGCAATACGACATATATTTCCAAGACCAATATCAGATAATACAACGTTTTGAATTCCTGTTTTAAAAACTACTTGTTTTAGACTTTCTTCTACTTGTTGTATTTGTTTTTCAAAGATATATTCTGCCATATCCATTATTGTTTCATTACTTATTGTTTCAATATCACCACATACAAGACGTGTTAAACGATTTTTACATGAATCAATACTTTTATCAGCACCATCTGGTGTATCACATGTGTATTGCTCTTCACTAATATGTCCTAATATCCTGTGAATATCAGCTGTAATTGTGAAGTATTCACTACTTACATTTGTCTTATTTGATTCTATGTATACATGATTAACAATTGTTGCAACATTTGTACGAAGAAGTCCTGTATATACAAGTTCACCATTCATAAGACGCTGAGTATCAGTATATCCCTGACTTATTTCATGTTTATCTTTAATTGGTATGATGTCTGTTGTTGTAGTTCCCATATCCATGAAAATACATGTATCTTTCAGATGTTTAATAAGATTAACAGTTCCAATCCAATTTGCAGCAGCAGCACTTAGTGGATTTTGATTTACATATTCATAATTTTTAAGTCCATCAAATGTAACATAATAGATATCTTCATCTTTAAATGTAGATTCAACCATTCCTGTTATATCAATAATACCTTGACGTTTAGTCTTATAACAATCAGCAAGTTCTGCAGTTATAGATACACATACAACATCAATATCATTACTACCTTTAAGTTCTTTTAGGCATTCTGGTAATTTTTCATGCTTTATCCAGAAAGGAAGATAATACTTATTTTTACTTAGTGATATTATATTATAATCATTATCAAATTCAATTATACAACAATCTGTATTTGCTCCTCCAATATCAAGTCCCATAAATTTCATTTATTCTACTCCTTTTAGTTTTTAGTAAATGTTCCACTATTATTTTCAAGATTTATTTGATTTAAATTATCATTAAGAACACCATCTATAATAGAACATGTAAGATTTTCTGATGCAATATCAGAAAGTACAATAAATGGTGTTGTAAATCGTGAATTAATTTCAACTAGATAAACCATATTATCTTTTATTATATAATCTATTCCAAAAAATCCATATAGTCCACTTATTTGTGATGTTATATTTTTTGATATTTCTATTATTTCATTTTTTAGTGGATGATCTATTGGTGTTTTACATCCATGATATAAAATCTTGTTATTTTCATCAATTATTTCCTGGGAATTAATACAAATCACATTAAAATAAGTATGTGTATTAATAATACTTACACTACAACTTTTACCATCAATATATTCTTGGAGTAATATAGTCTTAATATTATTTTTTTCATAAATTTCAAGTTTTATGATTAACTCATCAATTGAATGTATCTTATAAATATAATCTGATGATGTCATATTATCAGGTTTAATGATACATGTATGATATTTAGATATAAATTCTCCAATTTTTTCATAGTTAAGATCATCATTAGAGTTTAAATCAATTTTATATGTTGGAATCTTTTTAATATCTTTAAGATTTTCATATGTTCTAATTTTTGATGTGCAAATATATGATGCATGAGATGTAGATCCTATTATTTTAACATCATTTTCTTCTAAAATCTTTGATATATTATATTGTATATAATCATCCTCTGGTGCTATAAATATACAATAATCATACATATAACTATTACATTTAAGCCAAGATATAAGATTATTATCAACAGTTATACAATTAAACTTATTAATACCAATACTAAGTTTAGAATTAAGTAGATAATCAACATTAATATTATCATCTTCTGCTAAATCATTTAGAATTGATTTTAGCATGTTAAATCCTTCAGATAATAATGTGTTATCATAGTAGATACTTGAATATTCAAAGACTAATAAGTGCATAGAAAAAATATACCTCCCCTTTAAAGTAAATTTTATAAAAAAAATATATTTAAAAAATAAAAAATAAGATTTTAAGTTTCTTCTAAAAAAAATAGTAATTTTTTAGATAAAAAAAAGAATAGTTATTTTTACCTAAAATTCATCCAGATTACCTATTGCTTGATAGTTTATTCCTGCTTTTCTAAATTCATCAGCATCAAGAATTGGTCGTGTTGCTATGATAAATTTATTTTCAAGCATATCAGGTGTTATGTTAATATACTCATGATGATCTGTCATTAGTATTACACAATCACTTTTTAAAGCTTCATCTAAGTTTACACATTCAACATCAAATGATTTTATAACATCACATGATACATATGGATCATTAACTAATACTTTTAGTTCTAATTGTTTTAATAGTTCTATAAGTTTTATTGATGGTGATTCACGAATATCATCAACATTTCCCTTATATGCTATTCCAAGTACAGATACTGTATAATCTGATGTTTTATCCAGAATGTTATCAAGAAGTATATCTATTACATGTTGTGGCATTGAGTTATTTATTCGGCGTGCTTCTGATATTAATTTAGCATCAGTGTCATATGCATTTGCAAGTTCAACAAGGAAGTATGGATCTACTGGTATACAGTGCCCACCAACTCCAGGTCCTGGTGTATGAATATTTACTCGTGGATGATAGTTTGCTGCTGTTATTACCTCATTTACATCCACATTTATATTTTCACAAATTAGTGCAAATTCATTTGCTAATGCTATATTTACATCACGATATGTGTTTTCCATGAGTTTTATCATTTCAGCTGAGGTGATATTTTTAACTTTTATTATCTCACCTTGTGTAATGTTTTTATATAATTTTTCTGCCATATCTGCACTTTTTGTGTTATATCCACCAATAATACGTACATTATGAGTCATTTCATATATTGTATTATTTGGCAATGCTCGTTCAGGACTATATGCTAACATGAAGTCTTCTCCACATTTTAGTCCAGATTCTTCAAGTATTGGTTTTATAACATCTACTCCTGTTTGTGGTGGAACAGTACTTTCTATTATTACTAGGTCATCTTTTTTTAGTCCATTTTTAATACTTTCACATGCTGATATTACATATGAAAGATCTGCTGTTTTATCATCATATGTTGGAGTTGGTACAATTACAATAAATATGTTACATTCCTGGGATGCTTTTATTTCATCTGTTGTTGCATGTAGATAGTTTGATTGTATGGCTTTTTTTAGTAGTTCATCAAGGTATGGTTCTTTAAAATATACTGATGCTTCATTATTTATCATATCTACAACTTTTGGATTTACATCTATTCCTATTACATTTATATGATTATTAGCAAGTATTGCTGCTGTTGGAAGTCCAATGTGTCCAAGTCCAAATATTCCCACTTTTATTGTATTTAAATCCATTTCTATAACCTAGCTTAGTTTTTTTCCTTTTAGTATAATAATTTACTATTTTTTTATTTATTATAATAAATTTATAGAAATACTATTATTTTATATTATCATTAATTATTATATTAAAAACTAAATTTAAAGAATTATGAAAAGATTTTATAAAAAATAAATTTAAAAAAAAAGAAGGAAGAATATTTTTTTTCTATTTTGTCTGTGTTTTAAATTTCTTAACTATTATATTCATACCTTTAAGATTTGTATGTTTATTAAAATACACAGCATTATCATCTTTAAATGCTTGTTGAATAATACAACCAGGATTAAGAAGTTCATATTTAGATACATCTATATTATCTTCTATTTTTTTAATATAAAATCCTTCAAAGTCCATTATATTATCAAATGCTTCAAGATTTAGTGTATTATTTTCATATCTATGTTTGATAATTTCATATATTCGAGCTGCACTTCGTCCATCACCATATGGATTTTTAGCATTACACATTCGTTCATATACATCCGGGTTATCTAGTATATTTTTTATTTTATCTGTAATTTCCATACTTTTAACTCCAGCTAAGATATTTCCTCCTGCATCTATAGTTTCAGGTCTTTCTGTATTATAACGGAGTGTTACACATGGGATATTTAGTGTTATAGCTTCTTCTTGTATTCCACCTGAATCAGTTAATAGTAGTTTTGAATTACTCATAAGTGATAGAAAATCCAGGTATCCTAGTGGCTCTGTTATTTGGATATGATTTGAATTTTTTATTTCATCATATAAATTTGCATTTTCTAGTGATTTTCGTGTATGAGGATGTAGTGGAAATACAATATTATATGGAAGATCAATAATACTCATAACGATATTTTTAAGTCTAACTTTATCATCTACATTCTCAGCTCTATGTAGTGTTAATGTTATGTATTCATCAAATTTTACAGTATCTTGTATTTGGCTTTTCTTTTGTGCTATTGGTGTATTTCTTATACAAGCATCAACTATGGTATTTCCTGTTATGTAGATTAAATTATGATTTATTCCTTCATTAAGTAGATTTATAGCAGTTTTATCTGTTGGTACAAAATATAGTCTACTGCAATTATCAGCAACTAGACGATTTATTTCTTCAGGCATATTTTTATCATATGAACGAAGTCCTGCTTCAATGTGACCTACTGGTATTTTCAGTTTATTTGATGCAAGTGCTCCAGCAAGAACAGCGTTTGTATCACCTTGGATTAGTACTATGTCTGGATTTTCTTTTTTTAGTATTTCTTCAAGTTTACATATTATCTGACTTACTTGTTTTATTGCTGTTGTTGATCCTGAATGTATGTTATAATCAGCAGTTGGTAAATTTAAATCTTCAAAGAATTGCTGTGACATCTTTGTATCATAGTGTTGTCCTGTATGTATTATCACAAGATCTGTATTATTTTTTTGTATTTCATCTATTATTGGTGATACTTTTATTATTTCAGGTCTAGTTCCTAGTACTATTGCTATTTTCATATTTAACATTTCCATAATTTTTTTTTTATTTTAGTATTTCTACGAGTTTTTCATCTGTTTTCATTTTCTGTTGATTTATTTTATGTTCCTCTTTTATGTATTCTATTAGTTTATCTTTAGCATATTGTGATTCTTTAAATTTTATATTTTTATATTGCATATCACTTAGTATAAGTCCACATGCAGGAGCAGGTTGTAATCGTATGTATTGTCTTAGTTCTTGTGGTGTGAGAAGTTCTTCTATATTACTAAGTGTTAGTTTTTCACATCCTACATGGTTTATTGCTGTTACCATTTTTCGTACCATGTTCCATAGGAAGCTTTTTCCTTTTATCTTAAAAATTAGTGTATCATCATTACATATGAGTTTTGTTTCTAGTATTTCACGATTTGGATTTTTTTCATTTCTTTTTGAGAAATTTCTAAAGTTATGTTTTCCAATGAAAAGTTGCATTGCTTGTTGCATTAAATCAAAGTTAATATTATCTGTAGATTCATCTATTGGTTGAATATATGTGTATGTACGGTTTTCTGGAAATCGTACTTTAAAACCATATGGTACACGTGCTTCTGCTACTATTTTAATATCATTTGGAAGTAGTCCATTTAGTTTATTTATGTAGATATCTTCATCTGTTATAAATGATATTACATTACCTGTTGAATGTACTCCTTTATCTGTTCGTCCTGCTACTGAGTAATGTGATTTCCATGTATCTTCAATAATACCAGTTTCTTTAAATACTTTTAGTAGTTCTCCTTCTACTGTTCTGTATTCTGGTTGTCTTTGATATCCATGGAAGTTTGTTCCTATATATGCTATTTTTAGTGCAACTCGTCTCATAGTATATTATAGATTTATTATTTTAAAATAATAATAATTTATCATATTTTTAACTTTTAATATGTATAACTATTATATAAATAAAATACAACTTTGTGTTTAAATGCTTAATGATTTATAAATAAAATTAAACAATATATATAATTAAAGACCATGAAAATGTTTTAACAAAAAAAACATTTTAACTAAAAAAAGGAAAAAAAATAAAGAAGAGGAATATTTTTTTATGATTATAATACCTGCTGTAGATATTAAAAATGGAAAATGTGTACAATTAGTACAAGGAAAACCAGGAACAGAACAAGTAGTAATAGATAACCCAGTTGAAGTTGCATTAAAATGGCAAGATATGGGAGCTAAAAGATTACACGTAGTAGATCTTGATGGAGCATTAGATAGTGGGGCTAATCTTGAAATAATAAAAGAAATAGTTGATAAAACAGACATACCTATCGAAGTTGGTGGAGGAATAAGATCAATAGAATATGCATCTCAACTGCTTGATATGGGAGTTGAAACAGTTATCATAGGAACTATGGCAATAAAAGATCCTAGTGTAATTGAGAAATTATCCCAAAAATATGGATCAGAACGTGTATGTATATCACTTGATAGTAAAGATAACCGAGTAGTTACACATGGATGGCAACAAAGTACAGATAAAACACCACTTGAATATGCACAAATATTTGAAGATAAAGGAGCTGGATTAATACTATTTACAAATGTTGATGTTGAAGGATTACTTGATGGAATAGATCTTAGTGCTGCTAAAAATCTTATTGATAATGTATCTATACCTGTAATATATTCAGGTGGAATAACATCACTTGATGATCTTAAAACTTTAAAGGATATAAATGCTGATTATGTAGTAATAGGATCAGCATTATACCGGGGATTAATTGACTTTAAAGATACATTAGAATATGAAGACTAAAAAAAATTGATTAACTATTAAAAAATACAAGTTTAATAAAAAAATAAATTATTAGACTAAAAAAAAATGAAAGAAGGTGTTTATTTATTAAAGTAATGGCATCAGGAACATTTGACATTCTACATCCAGGACATGTATTTTATCTTGATGAAGCACGAAAACTGGGTGGTGAAAATGCCAAGCTTATGGTAGTAATTGCAACAGATAAAACAGTATATAAACATAAAAGAATACCAATAGTTGATGAAAATCAGAGAGCTGAAATGGTATCATCAATTAAGGGAGTAGATGAAGTATTCATAGGTGATGAAGAAGATCCATTTAAAATTGTAAAAACTCAAAAACCTGACATAATAGCAATAGGACCTGACCAGAATTTTAATCCACAAAATCTAGAAGAAAAACTAAAAAATATGGGACTAGATATAAAAGTTGTAAAAATAAAATCATATAAAACATTTGAACTTGATAGTACATGTAAAATAATACAAAAAATTAAAAAAACACACTTTCATAAAAAAGTCTTTGATGATTGCGAATTATAATGATATACATAAATTTAATATAGTATATAAAACATAGATTAATATTAATATTTACAATATAAAAATTAAGGGAGATTCATATAAAATGGTAGCAAAAGAATATTATGACATCTTATTAAAAATTACCGATATAATGGAAGAAAAAGGTGGAGGAATTATCTACATTCGTAACGAACCTGAATGTTACACAATAGGTACAAGATACTATGATCAAGACATAGCAGACTACCTAGATGACCATGTAGAAGAATGGATAGGTGAAGAATCTACTCTTAAAAAGAAATCTAAAAAACGATCCAAAAAACAAGATAAAGTAGAAGAAGTATACTACCTCTGGAAAATCATGCTTCCAGAATAGCAAAGAGACTAAATCTCTTCTTTTTTTTATCCCTTTTATTTTTTAAAACTTTGATACTATTTTTTTTATACAATGATAAATTTAAAACATAAAATTTCACAAACTTATTAGAAACCAACTCTTTTTTTTATCATAAAATTTATTATTATAAAATTAACATAAACATAAAATAATAAACACAAAATAATTTTTTTTTATATTAGTTAAAATAGTATAAAATTCTATAAAAGATTATGTGGAAGTACTATTATTTTTTTTTATAAAGGGATTAAAACATTACATACAAAAAAAAAATAAAGGATGGTAATAAGAAAATGCTTGATGAAATATATAATAAATCATTAGATAATGAAATAACAAAAGAAGATTCATTAGATCTAATAAATTCAGCAAATCAATTTGAATTATATGATACAGCAGACCAACTACGCCAGAGAATAGTTGGTGATAAAGTAACATATGTTGTAAATAAAGCAATAGATATAACAGACCATTGTATGATAGGATGTAAATTTTGCTCATTTAGAGACAATGAACAATACCATATGACAAATGAAGAAATCTCAGATAGTATAGTACAAGCAAAATCTGTGGGAGCAACAGAAATCTGTCTATTTGGTGGAATAACAAAAGATATGGATATCAACTACTATTGTGATTTAATAAAAACAATTAAAGATGAACATGACATATGCCTACATGCACTTTCACCTGCTGAAGTATATCAAACTGCAATAAATTCAGGAATTAGTACATATGATGCACTAACTCAACTTAAAGAAGCAGGGATGGATACAATGACAGGAGCATCTGCTGAAATACTGGTTGATTCTATACGTCAACAAATATGTCCAAATAAACTAACAACAAGTCAGTGGGCTCAAGTTGTAAAAGAAGCACATGAACTAGGAATACCAACCACATCAACTATTATGTATGGAAGTATAGAAACATGGGAAGATAGAATAGAACACCTATTTTTACTTAAAGAAATCCAGGAAGAAACACATGGATTTACAGAATTTGTACCAATGACATTTCTTGGTGGAAATAATGAACTTGGAAAAATATCAAATGGAGCAACAGGTGTTGAAGATTTAAAACTTCATGCAATATCACGGATAATCTTTAGTGATGTAATACCAAATATTCAGGTATCATGGGTAAAACTAGGACTTAGAATGACACAAGTAGCATTAACTTGTGGTGCTAATGATATTGGTGGAACAATGATTGAAGATAAAATATCAACAGCAGCAGGTGGAGGATTTGGAGGATATTTACCTGTTGAAAAAATACATGAATTAATTGAAGATATTGGACGTATTCCACAAGAAAGAACAACTAAGTATGAAATGATATAAAATCCTTTTTTTCTATTAACCACCTCTTTTTCAACTTTTTTTTTGAAACTATCTTTTTTTGGAAAATATGATTAAAAATAATTAGTTAGAAAAATGTTTTTTTTTTATTTTACTTGAAATATGATTTTATGTTAAATTTAATTTTTATTGAAAAAAAAAGAAAATGATAGAAAAGGGGAGTTGATGTTTTTTTTATTATTTTTTTAGTATTCTGCATTTTTAAGCATTTTTGTTCTTTCTTGTGATGTTAATTCTTCTACTATTTTTTCAGGTTTTCCATGATCTAATAGTTTTCCATCACGCATTAATGCTGCTGTATCACAACATTCAAGTACAAAGTCCATATCGTGTGAAATTATTACAAATGTTTGATCTAGTTCTTCTCGTGCATTTAGTATTGATTCTGTTACTTGACGTCTTGTGATTGGATCCATTGTTCCTGTTGGTTCATCAAGAATTACAATTGTTGGTTCTTTAATTAGTACTTGTGCTATTGCTACTCTGTGTTTTTCTCCTCCACTCATTTGGTCAGGGTATTTTTCAAGTAGTGATGCTGCTTCTTCTTCTGTAAATCCTACTGCTGTTAGTACGTGGATTGATTTCATTTTTGCAAATTCAGGTGGTAAGTCAAGGTTTATTCCATCAGTTAGGTTTCCAAGTATTGTTTTATATGGGTATAAACTGAAGTCTTGGTGTAGTAGTCCAATGTGTTTTGTTGCACGTCCACGATTTGCTAATCCTTTTTTGGACATATCTACCCAGTCATCTCCTATTCTTACTTCAATATCTCCTTCTGATGGTTCAATGAGTCCTGCTATGAGCTTTGAAAGTGTAGTTTTTCCTGCTCCACTTAATCCTACAATACTTGCTATTTCTCCTTCATTTATTGTGAGTGTTACTCCATCTACTGATTTTACAACTCCACGTGATACTGAGAAGTAGTATTTTTTAAGATCTTCCATTTTGATTATTGGTTCTCCAATTTCTACTTCTTCATGTTTTATTACTTGTGGTATTTCTTTTACAAATTCTGGTACTATATCCTCTGGTGTTCCTTCATCTTTGATTTTTCCTTCATCAAGCCATATTACACGGTCTGATAGGTCTTGTATTACTTCAGGCCAGTGTGAGTTTATTACCATTGTAATGTGTTTTTCTTTTACTCCATCAAGTAGTGCATCGTGTATGAGTTGTGCTGTTTTTGGGTCAAGTGTTCCTGTTGGTTCATCAGCTAAAAATAGCATTGGGTTTTTTGCTAGTTGTCGAGCTAGTACGATTCTTTGTTTTTCTCCTCCACTTAGATCACGAGCTATGTGTGTGATTCTATGTTCCATTTTTGTCATTTTGAGAAGTTTTATTGCTTTGTTTATGTTATCTTCATCTCTTTGATTTTCAAATGCTCTCATGATGTTTTGGAGTACTGTTTCTTCTTCATATAGTGCGAATGTTCTTTGGAGCATGATTGATATTCGTCTTTTTACTGCTGCAAATTCTTTTTTGCTACATTTATAGAGGTTTATTTCTTTTGCTTCGAATTTGTATCCATCTTTGTATGTTTCACCTACTTTTGATGGTGCATCTATATAGTCAAATTCTGGGCAGTATGCTACATTGAATATTATATCTCCTTCATCTGGTGCGTAATCCATGATTCCACGTAGCATGTTTAGGAGTACTGATTTTCCTGATCCACTTTTTCCGAGTATTCCAAGTACTTCTCCTTCTTCTATGTTAAGACTTATGTCTTCTAGTACTGTTGTATCATCAAATTTTTTTGTAACATTTTTTACTTCTATAAAGCTCATTTTTCAAACACCTGGTTTTTTTTTGCTTATGTATAATTTATTTTTTCATTGTTTTTAAATTAAAGTTATAAATAATTAGTTCGTTGTAATTCTAACTTTTTATTTTATTATATATTATCTATATTTTTAATTCTTATTATATTAAACGCCTAAATAATTATTAAATTTTAGATTAACTCTAATCAATTTATCATAGTTTATCATAAAATTTTTATTAAACAAACATCATAAATAATATATAATAATATATTATGAGGAAAAAAGAGTAGCACAAAAAAAACTAATTTAAAACATGAAACACTTTTTACATCCTAAAATAAATTCATTATAAAAATGAATAATATTACAAAAATAAATTATATAAAAAACACACAAAATAAAGAAAAATAATATTGGGAGATAATTACAATGCTTACATCTGTACAAAAAGAAATATTACAAAGTCTAATAAACCTATACAGACAATCAAAATGTACCTCTGTAAAATGTGAAAACATTGCAGATCTCATGGGAAGAAACTCCGGAACAATCAGAAATCAAATGCAATCACTAAGAAGCCTAGGCTTAGTTCAAGGAGTACCAGGACCACGTGGAGGATATAAACCAACACTTGAAGCATACCAAACACTAAACATTGTAAATGATCCATGTGAAATACACGTACCAATATACATAAATGGAGAAGTAGTATCAGATATCTCAGTAAATAAAATAGAATTCACAAGTATTCTAAGACCAGGAGACTGTGAAGCAACAATATCAGTACTTGGAGATATAAAACAACTAGACTTAGATGATGAAATAAAAATAGGACCAACACCAGTAAACAACTTAACAGTACTTGGAAAAATCATAGGACGAGATGATGTAGATAATGTACTACTTATCAAAACAAAATCAGTACTAAGTGTACCAAATGCAAAAGCAATAGACTTGGCATCATCAGATGTAAAAACAGTAGATACAGATATGTCATTACTTGATATATGTAAACTCCTAACAGATAACAATATAAATAATACTCCAGTAATTGAAGATGATAAGATTGTAGGAGTAATAAATGAAAATGATATAATAAAAGCTGTAGCATTTGAAAATCTAGATAAAAAAGCTGCTGATATAATGAGTACAGCAATACTTACAGCAAAAGATAACATAAACTTAAATACAGCAATGGACTTACTACAACAAAATAATGTATCACTTATAATTTTAATAGATAATGATGAAAACATATCAGGAATACTAACTTTTACAGATATATTAAAAGCATTTATATCATTTTTAAACTAAAAAAAGGAAATTATTTAAAACTTGACCCTAAAAATCCTTTTTTTTAATAAAATATCACCACCATTTACATAAAAAAATAAAACAATTCTTTTTAATAAAAAATAAATATATTTCAAAAAAAAATAAGGAGACTTAAGATAATCATGCAAGTTAAACATTTAGAAATAACAGAAAATATGACAATAAATGAATTCATAAAACAACTTGATGAATCAGGAGTATTGGGAGCTGGACGAATTGCACATGCAACAAATCTACTTGCTGATTCTATAAAAGATCCGGACACACAAGTATTTCTAAGTCTAGCAGGACCTATGATTCCGGGGGGTTTACGTAAAATTGTACGAGATCTTGTGGCAAACAAACAAGTTGATCTTATAATATCAAGTGGAGCAAACTTAACTCATGACTTAGTTGAAGCATTTGGAGGAAATCATTATAAATCAACAGGAGAAGATGATGAAGTACTACAAGATAGTGGAATGGGAAGAATAGCAGATATATACACACATGCTGATGATTTTGAAGTATTTGAAGAAGAAATACAGAAAATATTTGCAGATATAAACCAAGAATATAAACAACTATCAATCCAGGAATTTATTTATGAAATAGGACTAAGAATTGATGATGATGAATCATTTATTAAAATGGCAGCAGAAAATAATATACCAATATTTGCACCAGGAATAATAGATTGTATGATAGGATTACAACTCTGGATATATACTCAAGATCATGATTTTATCCTTAGTGCAGCAGGTGATATGACCTATTTATCAGATTGTGTATTTAAATCAAAACATGTAACAGCATGTATGCTTGGTGGAGGTCTTCCAAAACATTACACACTAGCATCAAACATACTAACTGGTGGAATTGATGCAGGAATTCAAATAACACTAGATCGAAGTGAAGGTGGAAGTCTTAGTGGTGCACCACTTGAGGAAGCTAAATCATGGGCAAAAGCAAAGAAAGGTTCAAATCTTGTAACAGTAATAGGAGATGCTACAGTGCTATTTCCACTTATCGTAGCAGGAGCACTTGATAAAATAAAAATTTAAAAAAGAGTAGTAATTAGCTCTATTTTTTTATTTTAATGATTATAAGTGGAGTTTAGATTTAATGATATTTGATATTATATGTTTTTCCTTATCTGGAATATTTATGAAGTTATCAGATGAGCTTATGGATGTAAGTCATAATAAATTTTTATCAGTATTGTCTGATATTTTATGTGTTATTGTTACACTACTTGTATCTGTTGTTAATGGTGATGCTGCATGTATATTTTTAAGTATTCTTATTGGTACTGCATTTGCTCATAAAGTTGATAGTATTAATCATATAATAGCAGCGATACTATTTGTTGTAATACTTTTCATATCAGGTTTTCCACATTTTAGTTTGATATGTCTGATTGTTTGTACTATTGCAGCATATATTGATGAGCGTGGAAATGATATTTCTGATAAAAAAGAAAAAGAAGGTGATGATACAGGTTTTATCTACACATTCTTTAAATACCGTTATACTATGAAACTTGCAGTACTTGCATTTTCTGTTATTGGTATTGCTAATATGTATCTTCCAGGTAGTATGTTTATGAATTTTAGTTTTAATCCTTTAACTTTTATTTATTTCTACTTGTTTGATATTTGTTATGAGTTTGTTGGCTCATATTATAATACTATTAATAATACTTTTAAAAAAAAGCTAGATTAGATCATATTTATTAGATCTTCTAGTGTTTGTTGTGGATTATCTGAGTTATATATACTTCGTCCTATAATAGCTGCATCTGCATATTTTAGTGTATCTTGGATTTTTCCACCTTGAACTCCTACACCTGGTGATATAATAAATGCTTCATCACCAACAATTTCTCTTATTTTTGCAAGTCTATCAGTCTTTGTTGCTGGTGCTACGTAGTTTTTTATTCCCATATCTACTCCCATTTGTGCAATTTCTTCAGCTACTGGTTTTAAGAATCGATCAGCTCCAGGGTGTGACATTTCTGTAAGAAGGAATATTTCCTTATTATTTTTTTCAGCCATATTTTTAGCAGCTAGTACACTGTCATCTCCTGTGAAACCATGTACTATTATTGAGTCTGCTCCCCAGTTTAGTGTTGTGTTTACTATTTTTTCGTTGGTTGCATCGATATCTGCTACTTTAAAGTCTGCTATTATTTGTACGTTGTAGTCATCTTTTATTTGTTGTATTATTTGAGGTCCTAGTGCTAGTGTTATAGGATATCCTATTTTTATTGTGTTAAGATATGGTGTGGTTTGATCTAGTATTTTGTAAGCTTCATCTTTATCTTCTACATCTAATGCTAGTATTATTTGGTTTTTTACTTTCATGTTTATTATTTCTGTTTTTTGTTATTGAAAAATATTTTTTTTAGATTTTATATTTTTCTTTTATGAATTTAGGTTTAACTAATAATATAACTATTTTTTAATTTTTATTAACTATTACCGTTTAGTTTTATGAATAACTTACTATTTATTATTTAAATACTTATAAAAGAATATTCTATTTTTGAATATTATCTATTCAATTTAATTTTACTTTTTTTCAGAAATGTTTATATAATAAATACAATAAATTATTAAATATTGGTTTAATAGATTTCAATTAAAAAATATATTAAAATAAAAATCAAGTAAAAAAACTAATTAAAAAATATATAATTGGAGGATTATCATGCACATTATGGAAGGTTACTTGCCTCCTGAATGGTGTGCTGTATGGTATATACTAGCAATCCCTGTAGTTATCTATGGATTAATATCAATTAAAAGAGCAGTAGCAGAAACTGATCAAGCTAAACCATTATTAGCATTAGCTGGTGCATATATGTTTATATTATCATCACTAAAAATGCCATCAGTAACTGGAAGTTGTTCACATCCATGTGGTAACGGATTAGGTGCAGTATTATTTGGTCCTGCAGCAACCTCAGTATTAGCAGTAATCGTACTTTTATTCCAAGCTATCCTTCTTGCACACGGTGGACTAACAACCTTAGGTGCAAATATAATGTCAATGGGTATTATAGGACCTGTTTGTGGTTGGTTAGTATGGAAAGGATTAAGAAAAGCAAATGTATCAGGATCAATATCAATGTTCTTCACAGCATTTGTAGCAGATTTATTAACATATGTAATGACAGCAATTGAATTATCATTAGCATTCCCAAAACCTACATTCGTATCAGCATTTACAACATTCTTTGTAATATTTGCTATTACACAAATACCACTTGCTATTGCAGAAGGTATACTTACAACAATCATCTATGACTACATATTCAAAGAAAGACCAGATATTCTTGTAAAATTACATATTATATCACAAGAAGATGTATCAAAAGCACAACTTAATGCAGGAGTTAATTAAAATGGTTCAAGCAAAAACAATAATTGGATTAATAATTGTAGCAATTCTTATCGTTTTACCTCTTGCACTTTATAGTGGACACGGTGAAGATGATGGATACTTTGGAGGATCAGATGACCAAGGTGGAGAAGAAATTGAAAAAATGGATCCTGGATATGAAGTTTGGGCACAACCAATTTGGGAACCACCTAGTGGAGAAATTGAAAGTCTAATCTTCTGTCTTGAAACAGCTATCGGATCAATCATCTTAGGTTATGTCTTTGGATACTGGGGAGGACAAGATAAAGCTAAAAAAGGAAAAAATTAAAAAGAAAAGATTAAAAAAAAGAAGAAATATTTAATTCTTCAATAAAATATTAATCTTTTCTTTTTTTTTTAAAAAAAATATAAATAAAATAAATTAAACTCAGTAAGAAGGTGAGTATTTATGTCAATATTTGAAGACACATTGGATTACTATTCAATGAATAATAAACTAACAAACAGTAATATCTATTATAAAACAATATTTGCACTTAGTATACTTATCATCAACCTATTTGCTAACTCACCAATAGCCCCAATATTTATACTAATTTTTTGTTCAATTTTAACAGTATATGTTGCAGGAATATCTAAAAAATTCTACCTGACATTTCTAGCAGTACCATTTGCATTTGCATTTATAACAGTAATATTTATGGCATTCTTCTTTGGTTCAGGATCACAAATATGGTCACTTGGAATCTTTGGATGGGGTGTTACAGCAGATGGTTTAAATCGTGGTGTTTTAGTATTTTTCAAAGTAATGGGAGGTTTTTCAGCCTTAGCATTCTTAATACTTACAACTCCTGCAAATAATGTATTTAAAGTATTTGATGATATGCATTTTCCTAAAATATTCACAGATTTAGCAATACTAATATATAGATATATATTTGTATTTCTTGATGTTACAAATACAATGTATAATTCCCAGAAAACAAGACTAGGATATTCAACCTATAAAAGTTGGCTTAGATGTCTTGGAGAACTAGCTGGAATGATATTTATAAGAACATGGGAACAAGGAGAAACATCATACCAAGCACTAGCTGCACGTGGATATACTGGAGAACTTAACTTTGTACATGTAGGTTCATCAATTCATGATATACCATTAACACACTGGGTAGCATTAATAATATTCCTAGTAGGATTATGTTATTTCATATATATTACAGGTTCAATAAATGTAGTACCCTATCTAATACATCCATAAAAATACTATTAAAGTGGGAAATCATATATTAATATAATAAAACATCTACAAAAAAAAGATAATAGTAAAAAATTCATAAAAAAAATACAATATTAAAAAGAAAAAAATAAAAAATATAGAAGGCTTTTCTAATGAAAGATATAATACTTGAAACAAAAAATCTAGGATACAAATACCCAGATGGAACAGAAGCACTCACAGATATAAATCTTAAAATCTATGAAGGCGATATGATTTCATTAATGGGACCTAATGGAGCAGGAAAAAGTACACTTTTCTTCCAATTTAATGGAATATTTGAACCAACAGAAGGAACAGTGGAAATTGAGGGTGAAACACTAAAATATGATAAAAAAAGTTTACTTAAAGCTAGATCAAAAGTAGGAATTGTATTTCAAAATCCTGATGATCAATTATTTGCACCAACAGTACTTGAAGATGTATCATTTGGACCTATGAATATGGGACTATCAGAAGAGGAAGTTAAAAGACGATCAATGGATGCACTAGAAAAAGTAGGAATGGATGAATATGTAAATAAACCACCACACCATCTTAGTGGAGGACAAAAAAAACGTGTTGCAATAGCAGGAATACTTGCAATGAAACCAAAAATAATGGTACTTGATGAACCAACAAGCGGACTAGATCCAAATGGTGCATCAAACATAATGCAACTATTATATGATCTTAATGAAGAAGGTATGACAATTATCATATCAACACACGATGTAGATCTTGTACCAATATATTCTGATGATGTAAAAGTACTATCAAAAGGAAAACTTATTAAAGAAGGAACATGTGAAGAAATATTCGCAGATCTTGATGTTATAGAACGTGCAAATCTACGTCTTCCATGGATAGCACAACTATTTGAACAACTCTCTCAACATGATCATATTGAATTTGAATACAAAGGATATCCATTAACAGTAAAAGATGCACATACTGCAATACTAAATTATATAGATGAGCATAAAACTAAATAAAGTAGTGTAAATTATATTTTTAAGAAGAATTATAACTTTTTTCTTCTTTTATTTTTTTTTTTAATATGAAAACTAACATGAAAAAATTATAATTTGATATAATCCTTTTTTTTAACCTAAAAAAATTACTTATTTTTTTTTAACTATCAAATAATAAGCAAACATTACATCTTTTTTTTTAAGTTAAGTTTATTATAATTTTTAGTTAATCTAATTTTATTTTATAATGTATTAATCAATTAATTAAATTATAATGATAATTATTTATTTATATATGAATATAGTTAATATATTAACTAGAATTTAAAAAATTAATACAAGAAAAAAAAATACTAGATGATAAAAGAAAATAATTAAATCTAAAAAAAAATATTAATCTTCTAAAAAAAATATAACCACCCTTAAAAAGCATATTTTTCATTTAGACTATTACCAAAAAAAAATATTTAATAAAAATAAAAGTAGTTGAATAAAAATAAAATACTTATCAGAAAAAAAATAACTAGAAATGGAGGCTTAAAACAAGATGATAAACACACCAATAGATGTAGATTATTTCCAGAAAATAATAAACAAACTTGAAACACAAGTAGACTATGCAGATATCAGAGTAGAAGATTTACAATCTAACACTATAATCATGAAAGATGGTAAAATTGACAATGTAGATAGTGGAATAAACTATGCTGTAGCAATACGAGTACTAAAAAATGGAGCATGGGGATCAGCATATACAACAGAACATGAAAAGGTTGAAGATATAGCAACAAAGGCAACAACACTAGCAGCACACTTAAAAAGTGATGTGAAACTAACACCACCAGATCCACAAGAAGACATAGTAACATCAGATGCAAAGATCAAAATAGATGATGTAACATTTGATGAAAAAATAGATGCAATGAAAGATGCAAATCAAGCAGCACAACTTGATGAAATACAAAGTACCAACATCGTCTACTCAGAATCACAATCAACAAGCCTCCTTTTAAGTACTGAGGGAACAAATATTCTATCTGAAAACAATAGAACACTCATGTCAATGAACACAGTAGCAAACAATGGAGAAGTAATGCAAATAGGACATAAAAGCTTAGGTGCTGTAGGTGGATTTGAAGTAGTAGCAGATGCAGATCTTGAAGTATTTGGACGTCAAATTGCAGAAAAAGCAATAAATCTACTTGATGCAAAAACACCACCAAGTGGAAACTTCCCTGTAATACTTGATCCTGAACTTGCAGGAGTATTTATACATGAAGCATTAGGTCATGCATCAGAAGCAGATATAATACTACAAAATGATTCAATACTAAAAGGAAGATTAGGTGAAAAAATAGGATCAGATCTAATAACAGTAGTGGATGATGCAAGTTGCAAACAAGGATTTGGATACTATGCATATGATGTAGAAGGAACAAAAACAAGCAAAAATGTACTTGTAGAAAATGGAGTATTAAAATCAGTTCTCTCATCACGTGAAACAGCAGAAAAACTAGGACGAAAATCCAGTGGAAATGCAAGATGTCCATTAGGAGATCAAACCATAGTACGTATGAGTAACACATATATACAACCTGGAGATTCATCATTTGATGAATTAATTGAAGGAATACATGATGGAATATATCTTAAAGGATCACGAGGAGGTCAAGTAGATACTGGACGTGGAGTATTCCAATTTAATGCAGTAGAAGCATATACAATAAATAATGGAGAATTAGGTGAACACATACGTGATGTATCACTATCTGGAAGCACACTTGATATATTAAATAATGTTGAAGGTGTAGGATCAGACTTTGCATTAAGTGTTGGATTCTGTGGAAAAGATGGACAAACAGCACCAGTAGGAGATGGAGGACCACATATTAAAGTATCAAAAGCAACAGTAGGAGGAGTACAGTAAACAAAACATTAAAAACTTCTCTAATAATTATATATAATTTACAAAACTAAAAAAAAGTGAAATCAAATAAGATTAATCTAAAAAACCAATTTATAAAACTTAAAAAGTATAGGGAGCAGATTAAAATGAAATTACCTCAAATACCAACACCTGATGAAATGATAGACAAAGCATTTAACCGTGCAAGTCGTGCAGCATCAAAAGTAAGAAGTTCTAAACTACATCCACGTGTAAAAGGAAAAAGAATTGAAGAAGTACGTGTAGATACAGCATGTGATGTAATAAATGCAACATTTAACCGTATAATAACAGAAACACCAATACTTGAAGAATTACCAGAATTCTATCAAGACTACATAGATATTGTAGTAGGAATAGATCAATATAAACACTCACTAGGAGCAGTATTCTGGGCACTTGGAATACTAAAACAAATACAAGCACAATATACAAGTAAAATCAGAAAATCAGATTCACTAAGTGCAATACCAATACGAAAAGAAGCATATGGACGAATAGTATCAGTTGTAAAAAGAATAGAAGATGAACTAGACTTCCTAGACTTTGCAAAACGAGAACTTAAAAACATGCCAAACATCAACTTCAACGCAACACGGGCAGTTATTGCAGGATTCCCAAACGTAGGAAAATCAACACTACTTGGAAATATTGCAGATGCAAGTCCAAAAGTTGCAAACTATCCTTTCACAACACAAGGACTTCAAATAGGAAATTATGAAAAAGACTTCAGAAAATACCAAATAATTGACACTCCAGGTCTTCTTGATCGTTCAATTGATGATATGAATGAAATAGAACTTAATGCTATAGCAGCACTAGAACACTTAGGAAATGTAATTATCTACATATTTGATCCATCAGAAACATCAGGATATGCAATGGAAAATCAATACCTACTTTATGAGGAAATTAAAAAAGTATTTGAAACACCAATGATCTGTTTATTTAACAAAACAGACCTACTTGATGATGATACAATAATTGAAGAATACTCTAAAAAAATAGAAGATCCAATTTTTAAAACAAGTATAAATGACCTAAGTGAAGTAGAAAATGTTAAAAATCTAATTGAAGAAATAGCAAAAGAAAACGAAAACAAAGAATATGAAGAAAAATACAAATTAAGACACCCAAGAAAAGCACAAAACTAGGATAAAAAAATGAATATTCTTTCCTTAACCACCATATTTAATTTTTTTTTAACTTTTTTTTATAATTAAATTAAATAATTAATCATATTTTTTAATATATTCTCATAAAATTTGGAAATCTTTAAATAATAAAATGTTAAAATATTAATTATCAAATCAAATAGGGGAAAAATAATGACAGATAAAAATATAGATAAAAAAGACGAAACAACAAACGATGAACCAGTAACAGAAGAAACCAAAACAACAACTAATGTTGAACCAAAAATAGTAGAAACTAAAACAACAACAACTGATGATGAATCTTCATGTAAATGTGATGAAAGTGCAGATACTTGTGGATGTGATGATGAAGATAAAGATGATAATAAAACAGAATCACACAAAGTAAAAGTAGAATATGAAGTATATGGAAATGAAATGCGTGATGAAGCTAAAAAAACTGTAGATGGAATTATAGGTGACATCTTCTCAACACTTAAATCAAAACAAGATGAATTTAACAAAACAATGGGTGACATCAGATCAAACAAACCACAATTTGATGTTTTCACAACATCAGAAGATTTAATTGTAAAAGTAGACCTACCACGTGTTAAAAAAGAAGATATAGAACTTAAAGTATCAACAGAAGCAATAGAAGTAGATGCAACTTTCCCAGATGATCTTAAAGAATATGAAAATATAAAAATCATCAGACGTGATAGATGCTATGGTGAAACTAAACTTTTAATACCACTACCTGAAGAAGTTGCAATAAATGAAGTAAAAGCAACATTTGAAGATAATGTACTTACAGTAGCAATTCCTAAAATACGTGGAAGAAAAGTAAGTGTGGATATAGAATAAAAAGAAACTTAGGAATAAATACAAAATTCCTATATTTTTTTACCTTTTTTTTTAACATGAAAAATCTTTTTTTTTAAATTAATATTTTTTTTTATTAATATAATAATACTAATAATTTTTAGATTAACTAAAATTTAGATTATATATGTAGAAGTTCATGATGAAATACTACTTTTTTTTAATTTAGTAAATGAATATGTATTTTAATTAATGTAATGGATAATTTATGTAATAGCATATACTAACTTTAGTTTTATTTTATCAACTAATTTTATTTTATTACCATTAGTATAAATTGTGTAATATTCTTTTTCATATTATAATATTTTAAAAAATAATAAATACTATAATAATAGATTATATAAACATATAGCTAAAAAAAATAAAAAAAGCGTTATAAAAAAATAGTTTAAAAAAAAATGAAATCAAATAAGGAGTATCATTAAAATGACACAAGATTTAAATAATGAAATGAAATCAGATTGTCCTGTATGTGGAGGAGAATCAACACTAATTGTAACAAACAAAACAGATAATATACCATACTTTGGAAATATACTTGAAACAGCAGTAAGATGTGAAAAATGCGGATATCAATCAGCAGACAATATATGTTTAGATCATCATGATCCTGTAAGATACACACTTGAAATAGGCAAAGATAAATTAAATACAAGAGTTGCAAAATCACAAACAGCAACTGTACAAATACCAGAACTAGGACTAAAAGTAGAACCAGGAGCAAAATCACAAGGATATGTATCAAATGTTGAAGGAATATTAAACCGATTTGAAGATGCAATACAAAGAGTACTACTTATGGATAATGAAGATCCACAATCTGTAAAAGAAAATGCATTAAATATCATGGATATTATAGAATCAATCAAACTAGGTGAAATGACAACAAAACTAATAGTTGAAGATCCATTTGGAAACAGTATAATCGATGATGATGATGCTAAAAAAGAAAAATTAACACCTGAAGAAGTTGAAAAATTAGAAACAGGATTTACAATAATAAACCAAGATGAAGAACCAATACCATAAAAAAAAATTATAAAAGGATAGTGATTAAAGATGGATGTATCAGAAGCAATAGAAAAAAGATATAGTGTACGAGGATATAAAGACAAACCAGTAGAAGATGAAAAATTAGACTTAGTACTAAAAGCAGCACAACTAGCACCAACAGGAGTAAATAGTCAAGCATTCAAAGTATATGTTATAGATACAAAAAAACATAGAGAAGAACTACTTGCTGTATATCCACAAGAATGGCTAGTTGAAGCACCATATGTACTAGCAGTAGTAAGCCGTGCAAATCATGCATGGACTAGACCATGGGATGCTAAAAATATTAATGAAATTGATGCAACAATAGTAATGGATCATATGATACTACAAGCAACAGAACTAGAACTTGGAACATGTTACATAGCAGCATTTCTTGAAAGACCATTAATAAAACTATTAAATCTTGATGCAGAGTATCATCCAGTACTTATAACACCACTAGGATATCCAGATGCAAAACCACGTGAAACTGGTCGAAAACCAATCATAGAACTAGTAGAACGCATATAAAACTAGTAGAACCTATATAATAATTCACCACCTAATCTTCTTTTTTATTTCTTTTTAATAAATTAAACTCTCTCAAATTAGTTAAAGTTTTTAACAAAATAAATAATAATTATTAAACAAAAAGTATAATATAATAAAAATTCGAAAAAAATAAAGAAAAAAGGTTAAGGATTATGGTATTTGAAAAAAAATATGAAAAAAAAAATAATAAATTACAGTGAAAACTTAATGATAAACAAATGTACAAATTCAAGAAAACTAATAAGTGGAATTTGAAAAAGTTACTAAAAAAATCAAATAATATACTCTTTCTTACTATAATAATTAACTCAAGTTGAAAACATCTAATCATTTCTAAATAGAATCAGAATCATATCTAGAAGATAAAATTGAAAAAAATATCAAAAAATAATATTAAATCCTATAAAATAAAATACATTTTTTTTATCTCTTAACAACCGACCTTCTTTTTTTCTTATTATATAAATTAAAAAAAAATTATATGTTAATTTTTTATCTAAAAAAAATTGAATAATAACTTAAAAATAAATAATTTAATCAAAAAAAAAATACAATAAAAAAAAATGGAAAAAATCCAATTACTTTTTTTTATAGACAACTCAAGAAAAGAAAAAACTATTTTTTTTATATAGATAAAAAAAAGGGGTTTAAAAATAGCATGGTATTAAAAAAATTATATGAAAAAATATTAAATTCAAGCAATAGTTTTAAATTCTACAAAAAGCAGTATAAAAAACTTAAATTAGAAAATACGAATATATGGAAAGACATAAGACATAAAGATAAAGTAATCAAAGATAAAGATAACCAACTTAAAATAAAAACTGATCAAATCAACATATTAAAAAAAGAAATAGAATTATTCAAATCAGAAAACAAACTTTTATTATCAGAAAATGAACAACTACAACAATATAAATATGACATGCAAAAACTAATGGATAAATCTGAAAACATAAAAAATCAATACATGCAAACATATAAAAACTTAACTGATCAAATTGAAACTCTTACTTCAAAATCAAATAAAATACTTTCATATGTAGAATTTAGTCAAGTTGAATCATCAAATAATTTTGATGAATTAATATCAAATCTTGAAAAAAATATGAAAATAAAAAAAGAAATGGAATTATTCAAATCAGAAAACAAACTTTTATTATCAGAAAATGAACAACTACAACAATATAAATATGACATGCAAAAACTAATGGATAAATCTGAAAACATAAAAAATCAATACATGCAAACATATAAAAACTTAACTGATCAAATTGAAACTCTTACTTCAAAATCAAATAAAATACTTTCATATGTAGAATTTAGTCAAGTTGAATCATCAAATAATTTTGATGAATTAATATCAAATCTTGAAGATAATATGAAAATAAAAAATGATGAAAATCATGAAATTCAAAAACATTTAGAAATAGAACAACAAGAAGAATGAAAAAAGGGGAATTAATATAGAATAATCCGGTTTAAAAAGAAAGATGAGAATTTAGTTATTCTAGAAAAAAAATAAAATAAAAGATACTCTGAGGTTTGTACTAATGAATAAAATAAAAGAAGAAGAATATATGAATACTACTCAAAATTCAAAACAGTTATTAAAAAATTCTAAATTCTTTGAAATAGGATTTTATAAAAAACAAAATCCACACTTAAAAAATACAAATTTTACTGATGATGAAATAATAGAATATTATCTTAAACATAATAAAGATGAACAATTTCCAACAAGTAAATACTTTGATGTAAAATGGTACATGAAACATAATCCAAATGTTAAAAAAATAGATGTGGATCCATTAATTCATTTTCTAAAAATTGGATGTGATGAACAAAGACTCTATCGTTATACAACAGTAAATTTCAAAGCACTAAATTTACCAGATGAATTAAATCTTTATAAAATGTATA
Organism: Methanosphaera cuniculi; assembly: GCF_003149675.1. NCBI lineage: Archaea > Methanobacteriati > Methanobacteriota > Methanobacteria > Methanobacteriales > Methanobacteriaceae > Methanosphaera > Methanosphaera cuniculi. Next base: position 55,866 of record NZ_LWMS01000045.1, read on the forward strand.
AAACAATATATCATTCAGAACTTTTTGATATTGATTATTACTTATCTAACAATGGTGAATTTGATCTTGAAGGATATGATCCAATTATTCATTATATTTTAATAGGAGCAAAATGTGGATATAATCCTAGTCGTAAATTTAATACAAATAAGTACCTTGAAAATCAGAATCATGATAAAATTATAACAAATCCTTTATATCATTACATTACATATCGGAAAGATATTCTAGATAAAAGCTTTAATGAAATATATACAAAGCAGTTTAATAAACATAATCATCTGTTAACTCCAACAACAAAAGATATACTAGCACATCTTAAAAGAAAAATTTCAATTATTATTCCAATCTATAATGCATATGAGGAAACTTGTGAATGTATCTGTAGTGTTCTTCTTAATACTCATCTTGATTATGAACTTATTCTTATTAATGATGCAAGTAGTGATAAACGTATAAAAACACTTCTTGATAAACTAGAAGATATTGAAAATGTTAAAGTTATACATAATTTAGAAAATCAGGGCTTTGTAAAAAATGTAAATACTGGAATGAAAATTGCAGATAATAATGATGTAGTTCTTCTAAATAGTGATACAATAGTTACACCACGATGGCTTACAAAACTTGTAACTGCAGCATATAGTGATCCTACAGTTGCAACAGTAACACCATTATCTAATTCATCAGATATAAGTGCAAAAAATTTAGGAATAAATAAAGATCAACTAGCATTAAATAAAAAAGCATATCAATTATCAAAAACTGACTATGATAGTTACTTTGAAAGTCCAACAGGTAATGGATATTGTCTTTTTATTAAAAGAGGAGCATTAAATAAGTTAGGACTGTTTGATCCAATATTTAAACGTGGATATGGAGAAGAAACAGATTTCACATCAAAAGCACGTGAAGAAGGATGGAAAAATCTTCGCATACTTGATACATTCATATATCATAGAAGTCATGCATCATTTAAAGAAGAAACAAACCAATTAAAAGAAGAAAATAAGAAAATAAATATGGAACGTCATCCAGATGTATTTAAACTATGGGATGAATTTGTAAAAGATCCAAAACTTAATAAGATTCTAAAAAAAGCTGAAGCAATACAATCATCTGACATATCAGAACGTATATTATATGTAACACAACAAGATAAAGAAGGTAATCCTGAAGTAACACCAGAATTCTATGAAATAGCACAAAAATATGATACACATATACTTACACTAGAAGAAGATGAAATATCACTTTTCATATATGATGGAATATTTGAATTTAAAAAGATATACTCAAAAAAACTAGTAGATAAAACAGATGATGAAATAAAAACATTCTACTTTAACTTTATAACATCACTCAGATATGATTTATTCTACATAAGACAAGTTAATCATTATATTAGTTGTCTTTATGTTAAAATGGCAGAATTTGTTAAATTTGCAACACTACTTGAAATACCAGTAGTATATGAAGGAAACTACTATTATAACAACATAATTGATACAATTCATGAAAAACTAAACCCACTACAAACACTTGATGATATAATAGATGATCAAAAAAATCGTTTCAGCTTTAAAGATAAAAAAGTAGTAATCTACACAGCAATAACAGGAAACTATGATACACTTCAAACACCATCTGTTATAGATGATGAGTTTGACTATGTATGCTTTACAGATAATTCTGATATAAAATCAGACTTCTGGGATGTACGTCTAATAGAAGATAATGATGATGAACTTGATAGTATACGAAAAGCACGAAAATACAAAATACTACCTCATAAATATCTTAGTGAATATGATTATAGTATATGGGTTGATGGATGCTTTGACATAATAGCAGATATACGAAAATATGTACAAAAATATTCAAAAAATCATAAATTACTTGTAATAACACATGATGTACGTGATTGTATTTATGATGAAGCAATAGCATGTATTAATGCAGATCATGATCTAGCTGAAACTATAAACACACAAATTGAAAAATATGAACAAGAAAACTTTCCAAAACACAATGGTTTAATTGCAAGTGGAATATTATTCCGTGATCATCATGACCCTGATGTTATAAAATTAATGAATGACTGGTTTAATGAAGTAAAAAATCATAGCAGACGTGACCAGCTAAGCTTTAACTATGTATGCTGGAAAAACAACTTCCAATATGATATGAGTGATATTTACTATTTTAGAAACCAATATTTCTTCAGAGCAGATCATTCAGATCATGTTGATCGGATTCATCAAATTAAATATCCTAAAACAACTAAAGATGAGATACTAGAAAATCTTCAAAAATCTACAACAATTGCTATTCCAATATATAATGCATATGAAGATACATTAAAATGTATCAAATCTGTAATAAAACATACAAAAATACCATATGAACTACTGCTAATTGATGATGCAAGTAGTGATAAACGTATAAATCCAATGCTAGAAGAATTTAGCAGTAAATATGATAATATTCATCTTATAACAAATTCAAAAAATCAAGGATTTGTAAAAAATGTAAATAAAGCATTTAAATATTCAGAAAATGATATATTACTACTTAATAGTGACACTATAGTAACATCAGGATGGCTTTCTAAAATAAAAACAACAGCATATACAGATCCTTCTATTGGAACAGTAACACCATTATCAAATAATAGTGGAGCATTCTCTGTACCAATACTAAATAAGGTAAATCTTATAGATGATAATATTGGACTTAATAAAACAGCAAATATTATTGAAAAACTTAATAGTAAAACAATTAATACACCTACAGCAAATGATTTTTGTATGTATATTAAACGTCCTGTTATTGATGAAGTTGGTCTTTTTGATGTGGGATTTAAACGTGGATATGGAGAGGAAAATGATTTTTCAATGCGTTTAATAGATAAAGGATGGAAAAACGTAATTGATACAACAACTTATATTTATCATAATGAAAGTGCATCATTTGGTAGTGAAAAACAAAAACTAGTTGAAGAAAATAGAAAATACCTTACAATAAAACATCCAGAATATAAAAAACTGATAACACAATTTATCAATGATTCTGACTATGAACAAGTACGAAGTAATATAGCAGATGCATTAAATGATGAACATATAATTAAAAATACTAAAGAAAGACTCATGTATGTAACAGATGATGAGGATGATTTAATTAATGAAATATTAAACTTCACTCAACATGTATCATCTGAATATAATATATATCTTTTAACAGCATCAAAAGAAACATTAAAAATATATAAATTTAATCCAAATACAAATGATGATGATAATATAAGTATTGATAGAAATCTTACACAAATCATGCAATGGAATATAGATACAACATCTGATGAAGATCTATATGACTCTGAATTTGAACTAATATACTTTAACCTATTAAAACAATTAAACATTGATAAAATACACATACAAGATATGAATAATCATACCTTTGATTTACCAAAAGTTGCTCATATAATGGGAATTGATGTAATATTATCACTTAATGACTACTACTATATTAATCAGACATACAACATAGATAATGATACAATAAATATAACAGAAAATACAGATACATGGCAAAATAATGTATCACAAATGCTTAAAAATTGCTCAAAAATTATCACAAAATCAAAAACACTAAATGAATCATATAAAAACACATATCCAGAACTTAAAGATAAATTATTTAATATAATCGATGAAAAACAAGAGATACAAACTATTAAAGATATAAAAGATGATAAAAACAGACAAAATTTAATACCAGATAATAAACAAGTATATCAAAATAAGCCAATTACTAAAAAACAAATACAAAAAGCTACACCAGATCCAAATCTTCAAATTGCAGATAATTATATTCAAGCTTATAATGATGATGGTAAAAAAAATATATTACTTATAGAACCAATGATTAACAATGAAATAACACTTATGTCATCACAACTAATGAGTATGATTTTAGATGATTATAACTTTTATATTCTCATATCTGATGATGACAATCTAATCTTATATACTTATGATGAATTACATCCTGATCTTATAGAAGATAAGTCAAACTTAAAATTTATGGAAAACTTCAAATTACTAGAAAAGTGAAACATTAATAATAATGGTCAACTAAAAGATATCTATAATGAAATACTCAGTGAATATAAGATAGATACAACACATATCATACAATTAAAAGATCACCTATTAACATTAAATGACATCATAGATGTTAAAGATAATAATGTGATAATTTCTATATATGATGAGTATTACCTTAACTTAGATTATGAATTGTATGATGTATTTAAAAATGTATCACGTATAATATTTAATACAGATGAAATACATGATAAATACATGGATATTTATGGAGAATTTAAAGATAAAACATGGATATTTAAACAAGAACGACTACTCCAAGCACCATCTGAACTTAGATCTGATATTAATTTAAAACATGATAGACCAAGAATATTAATATGGGATGATATCATAGAAAATAAAGACTATGAATTCATACGTGAACTTAAAAGTTATGATGTAGATGATACTTTTGATTTTTACTTTATAGGTAAAATTTCAGATGAATATAATATGGAAGAATTAGGATTTGTTTATGAAACAAATAAATATGATGAAATTACATTAGTTGAAAAAATTAATCCACACTTTATTGGTATGTATACAAAAGAAGTTCAACCAACACTACATTCACTTTATCGTGCATGGGATCTTGGAATTCCTGTCTTTAGAATTTATAATGGACGTGTTGCAAATAAAATTAAATCAAAAGGTGGAGGTTTAATACTAGATGAAGATCCTAAAGTAGCATATGATAGAATGCAACAAATTTTCATGAAAAATGTTGGACTATATGAACTAACTAGGAAGGAAATTCTAGATATTGATTTTTCACCAATTAATAAGGATAATATAATGTGGGAAGTTAAAAGTAAGTATTTAACTTTTTATGAAAACAATATTTTAATGGTAATACATAAAGGATCTGGAGGAACATACAATACATCATTTGATATTATGCAATATGCAGGTAGTAAGTATAATTTTTACTTCTTAATTAATGATGTAAATTATGTGTATCTTCTTAAGTTTAATTATGATCGTGACTTTAATGACTATACATTCACAAGGGAAGATTTTAAAGACTACTTTGAATTACTTGAAACATGGCATTTGTCTACTTCATTTAGTTTTACACCAGAAAATTTAGATGAGTATGAAAAGTTGTATGAATATGTAATTAAAAAATATAATATTAATCTCATTCATATACAACATTTACTTTTTAGTCATAGAATTCCACAAGTTGCACATAATCTTGGATTAAAAATAATTTTATCACTACATGACTTCTATTATATATGTCCAGCATATAACTTGGTTGATAATAATCTTAATTTCTGTGGAGGTAAATGTACACCTACTGAGAATATATGTGAAGATCAATGTACTATTGGAAAATCAGAAATTGAATATCCAATACTACGTATCTTTAATGATTCATGGAAAAAACAAAACCGTGAAATATTTAAGTACTGTGATCATATTATAGCACCATCAAAATCAACACGTGATATATATGTTGATAATTATCCAGAACTTGAAGATAGAATTGATGTGATAGGGCATGGATATGATTATATTACAGATGAAAAGATAGATCTTCCAGAATTATGTGATGATAAACCAATACGCATACTTATTCCTGGTCATCTTTCAATAGTAAAAGGTATTAATTATATTCTTAAACTTAAAAGTTATGATAAAGATAATCGTCTAGAACTACACTTTATGGGTAATGCTCCTGAAGATATTGATTTATCAGAAATTGGAGTTGTTCATGGTATATATGAAAGATTTGAATTTAGAAGTCTTGTTGAGGAAATTAATCCACACTTTATTGGAATTTTCTCAATATGTCCTGAAACATTTTGTTATACTTTGAGTGAATCATGGTATTATGGTGTTCCTGTGATATGTATGAATATAGGTGCACTTAAAGAACGAGTAGGTGAAAATGGTGGAGGATTAATAATACCAGAAGATCCAAAAGAGGCTTATGATACTATTTTAGAGTTTTGTCAAGATAATGCTAAGTATAATAAGCTTAAAGGGGAAGTTTTAGATATTGATATTAAAGATAGAAAAACCATGGTATCAGAATATATTAATATTTATGATGAACAACTAAATGATGAATAAATAAGGTTATATTCAATAACTTTTAAATCATCTTTTTAGAATTATCTTCTTTTTTTTTAAATTCTTTTTTTTATAAAATCTTAAGATATTAATACTTAAAAGAACAACTCTACACTTACAATAAAACTCAACAAAATACGATAACAACTACAACAATTAATATAGAATATCAACAATAAATCTTAACTTAATAAAATATAAAAAAAAATCTACAATATGAACAATTGATAGTAACATGTGAAACAACAATTTTACAATTCAAAAAGAATAATAAGCATATTAACAATAGAAAATTAGAAACTAATTTAAATACTTATTCAATAATATAACCTCCTTATTTTTATTTAAACTTATTTTCAATGATATTTTAAAAGATATAATTAGTATTCTAACTAAGAAAGGGGGGGGGGGGAAATTTATTTTGTATACTTTGAGTGTGTATATTTTCTTATTTTTTAATTAAAGTATTTTAATATATTAATATTGGTAGATTCTAAGTTAACTATTCAAATTATGTTTAGTTTTAATTAAATTTCCTTAATTTTATTAAAAAAATTGGAAGTTCGATTATATAATATTTTAATTATTTAATTGGAGGAAAATGATTTTTTATGAATAAGAATGGTAAATTTTTATTCCTAATATTAACATTACTTTTATTATTTATATCAGTAGGAACAATTAGTGCAACAGATGTAGATAATACAACAGTATCAGATGATATGACATTGAATACTCCGAGTGATGTGGTATTAGAAAAAGTAATAACAAAAGCTTCAAAACAACAAAATACTGAAGTAGCTATTGTGAATAAAAATAAAACACAAAAACAAATAAAAACTGATAAACAAACTAAAAAAAACAGTAGAAACAATACAAACAGCTAACAATTATGAAACTCTTAAAACTGCTTGGAATAACATCCAAACAGATGGGGATGACACAACAGAATACACCATAAATGTAAAAAATGGAAATTACACATTCACAGAAGAACTAAAATCAGATAATACTTCAAAAACAAAATATATAACTCTGAAAGGTGAAGATGTAGATAAAACAATATTTAATGGTGAAAATAAGACAAGATTATTTAATTTCAATAATTTAAATCAGATAATAAAAATTAGTAAAATCACTTTTATAAATGGATTTAGTGATTCAAATGGGGGAGCACTATGCTCAAATGCAACATTAAATATTACAGATACTAAATTTATAAATAATTCTATAAAAAGTAATATAATGTCTATAAGTGGAGGAGCAGTAGATTGTAGTAATAACTTAATAATTTTCAATTCAAGTTTTATTAATAATTCAGCATGTCTTACAACTGCAGAGTATAATGGTAAATATTTAGATTCATTTGGAGGAGCTTTATCTTTTAATCAACATACATATGATAAGAGAATATATATGAATATGAGTTATTGTGAATTTATTAATAATTCAAATACTAATATGTCCCTTAGAGGTGGAGCAATATATGTTGGAAATAATGCAACATATGCTAATATAAGTTATTGTGAATTTACAAATAACTTCGTTTCAGATAAAATAGGTACTGATATTTATTTTGAATTTAGTTCAAATCCAGAAATAACAAATTGTATATTTAATTCACCATATGGTGAAAGTTTAACTAAATATCCAGTATCTTCTTCAAATTTTTATCTAAGAAAACCAAATACAGATTTAACACTCTTTGTTAATGATAAACTTCCAACACAAATGTTTAATCAAAACACAGATAATATCACAATAAAACTCTATAAAAAAGATAAATATTATTATTACTCAGATATTTCAGATATTGTTCTAGGAAGAAATAAAACATTTACAATTAAATCATCAAGTAATCTATTAAATACAACAGGTATTGTTCTTTCACCTGAAAATAATTATGGTACTATTATAGATATAAGTAATCTTCCAGCAAAACATGAAGATATAAAACTTTATATTGAAGATTTTGAAGTAGCAAATATTGTATCTAATTATACAAATATTAAACTTGATAATATTACAGCAAAACCAGGAGAAACAATCCAAATAATAGCTAAAATAACATCAAATAACAATGAATTAATTCAAGATGGACGTGTAGCATTTAAACTTAATGGATGTACAATAGGTCATACAAATATTAAATTTGGAGTAGCAAAACTTAATTATACGATACCAGATAATTATTCAGCAAAAGACTATAAATTATCAATGGTTTATGGTGGAAATAAATACTTCATGAAAGATACATCTTATGCAAATATACATTTAAATAAAATAGCAACAACCACAGATGTGAAAACTATAATTGATGAAAATACTCTTAAAATAACTGTAAACCCAGTAGATGAAAATAATAATACAGTAAAGTGGAAAAATCTGTGTAAAAATTGAAGGAAAAACATTACAAAATCTAAAAATAACAGGAAAAACCACAGTAAACTTTACAATACCTAAATCATGGAATAATCGTGAAATTAAAGTATTAGCAATATATGGTGAAAATAATAATCATAAAGAAAGTAGAATGGAAATTAAAACAAAATTAGTACTACCAAATACAAAAACAACTAAAAAAGATAATACAATAAATAACTACTATGTATCAGATCAAAGTGGATCAGATATAAATACAGGATCACAAAGTAGTCCCTTTAAAACAATTCAAAAGGCAATAAATACTGTAAATACAAACAAACAATCAGCTAATATTTACCTTGATGGTAATTTTAAAGGACTTGGAAATACTAATTTAACTGTACCAGGAGATCTTCATATAAACTTTATTGGAGTTGGAAATTCAAGTATAGATGGAGAAGTAAACTATACAATGGGTGGAGATGGTTATTACTGGGGTTCAGGTAAAATATGGGAACCATATGAAGGAACAGGTAACTGGGGTATGAACATCACACATGGTAATGGTCTTATAACAATATCTAACTTTACAATTAAAAATACATGGAATCCAGGACCAAGTAGTATTACAGGATATAATACATCAGCAGTAAATAATTATGGAAATCTTGAAGTAAATAATGTAACATTCTACTATAATTTTGGTGGAGTAGGAGCAAGTTTAAGAAATCAAAATGGAGCAACTCTTAAAGTTACAAATAGTCTATTTGAAGCAAATAGAAAATCAAGTAGTACTGGAAATACAGGAGTTGGTGTATATAATAATGGAACATGTATTATAATTAATTCAACATTCCAGAAAAACTATGCACGTTGGGGAAGTGTAACAAATGATAATAATCTAACTGTGATTAACTCAACATTCCGTGATAATATAGGATATGATGGAGCAAGTACATATAAAGCAGGAACTGGAATAGCAATAAATACAGGTAGACATAACTTTGCTGATGTATATGATGTATTTAATATTCAAACAGTAATTGATGGATGTACCTTTATTAATAATGATCAAGCAGATATTCATTTTGATGAAAGTACTCTTAATATAACTAACTCTAAATTTAGTAAATCAACAGGTATTTTTTCAATGCATAAAGAGAAATCATATGTATATAATAATAAAACATTTAATGTTATAAACATTGTGAATAATACATTTGAATCTCCAATACCTTCAACAATAACTGTAAGTTTATCTACTGGTAGTAGTAAATATATGTTATATTTATATGGTCCATATACATATCATATTGAAAATAACACAGGATCTAAACTGTCATGTCAAGCAATAGAATCAAATATGAATGATTCAGTTATAAAAAATAATACATTTGATGATTCATTAATAATATTAGGAAATAATAACATAATTTGTGATAATAAAATCACAACAAAACAAATGTATGCTATAAATATATCTGATACATCAAAAAATAATAATATAACAAATAACTACTTAAAAAGTTCATTATTTGAAGGAGATGGAGCAGTACCATATACAAGTTCAATTAATACAGTTATAAATAACACACCAAAATCATCATTAATATTAATAAATAATGAAAACTTCTATAAATATTTTAATGATGATGGAGAACTTCGCCTAGAATATACAGATATAGAAAAAGTATCACTTATTGATACATTAAACAATAAAGATATTATAATAAACCAAGACTTAACAATAACACAACAATCAACCAATATAGTATCATGTAATATAACAATCACTACAAGACCAAACACAGTAGTAGAAATTACAGGATTAAAAGTTAAAAATACAAATAACAGACCAATAGTAATTCTAAATTCAGACAATAATATAATAACAAAGTCAAACTTTACAACAAACAATACAAATACAGTAGTAATTAATAATACAAAATTAAATAATATATCAAACAACTACTTAATAGCTGATATACTTGTTGGAGATGAATCAGTAACATCAGTAAATGAAAACATGATCACATCAAATACACCATTATATCAAAACTGTATAATATCAGATGAAACATATAATCAATACTTTAACAATGATGGAACAATCAAAACATTAGATGATCGTGAAATATACATATTAATAGGAGATTTAAATAATAAAACACTTATATTAAACAATAACAGAACAATACAGATAACTAATTATCATACAATTGTACCTCATAATATTACAATAAAAACAGAAAATAATACAAAAATTAATATGCAAAATATAACAATAGAAAATACAAACAATAAAGCAATACTTGAAATAAGATCACAGGATAATACAATAGAAAACACAAATCTCATATCAAATAATAATATAATACTAGTTGAAAATGCAACAAACTTTAAACTAAGTGCAAATAATTTAAAAACAAACTGTACAAATAGTGTAAAAACAATTATAATAAGAAATTCAACTGTATTAATAATAGATAATAATATTACAACAATTGGATGTGCAAATGAAAATATAGAAAATACAACAATAGCTATAGATTCATATGATTCAAAACTTCATATAGAACATAATAATATATTAACATCCTATAGTACTATAAATGGGGTAAATAATATTATATATTCAATAAACATGATAAATCCTGAAGGTTCATTAAAAACTAATGAAATAACTAGAAATACTATTATTACAACAGGAAGTAATAAAGCATATAGTATAAATTATGTAAATCAAAAAGGATATATTTCATATTCTAATATAACAACAAATGCAAAATCAAATATAGCACTTAATATAATTTCATCAACAATTACAGGTTCAATAAATTATATGAGAATATTATCCTCAACTTCTAATTCAACAGGAATAGTAATAGATTCATGTGAAAATATTGTATTAGATAGAAATATGATTAATTTAGTTGGAGAAAATGTAAAAGGTATTATTGTAGTTAATGTTTCAAATATAAATATAACAGATAGTAATATTACACTAGAAGGAACAAATTCTGTTGCTATAAACTTAATGAATGTAAATCAATCAGAATTATCATCTAATAAAATAATATCACGTACAACAAGTGATGTAACACCAATATTACTAAATAATACAAATGAAAACTATATTACAGCAAATTCAGTATCATCAACAAGTACTTACAGTATAAAAACAATTAATACAACAAATAGTATAATTTACTTAAATCAATTATATGCATCCACACTTGGTGATGAATCAATAGAAATACAAAATATCAATAATATTAAAATTATTGAAAACACACCAGAGCAATCATTTAAAAATCTTATACTAACAGATAAAACATATAATAATTTCTTTGATGAAAATGGACATCTACGTGATGAAGTACCATATGGAGTATCAATTGAACTAAGAGGAGTAATATATAATAAAATACTAAATATAACAAGACCAATTAATATTATTGGAACATACATGTCTGGATTTAAAAATACAACAATATTCATAGATGCAAAAGCAAAAAATACAAACATAACAAATATGAACCTAGAAGGATATGAAAACACAAAACTCATAGTAAATGCAAATAACTGTAACATTAACATACCATTAGTAAATGTGGAAAATATAATAGAAGATACAACACTAATAACAATAAATGGAAACTACAATAATATAACAATAGAGAATATAACATCAAAAAATACAAATACAAACCCAGTAAATCTAATTGCAATACACATAAAAGGATATAAAAATAATATAAATATCACAGAAATAAAATTACAAAACTATACAAAATCAAGTGGAATAATACTAAGTAACTCAAATAACAATGAAATAGAACTAAATAAAATAACATCAACTAATCATATATTATTAAATAACTCAAATAATAATTATGTTAAATTCATAGAATTAAATAACGATGCAACTCATCAATGTATAGCATTACATCTTGTTAATTCATCAAACAATATAATATCAGCAGATCAAATTAAATTTACAACGCCAGTTGATGGAAATAAAGCAGTATTAGTTGAAAATAATTCAAACTACAATAAATTCTTTAAAATAAATCTAGGAGCATATACATATCTTAACATACCAATTTCAATTCTAAATTCAAGTTATAATCTTATAACAGGAGGAAACCTGGTATGTAAAGGAAAAATTTATCCAATGGAAATTATAGATGGAATTGAAAATTCAGTAAAAAATAATAAAATATCATCAGATATAATAAGTGCAAATAAAGCAGTATACCAAGAATCTACAATATATGAAACAGTAGATAATCCAGTATATGAAAACATGAATGGAACTAGTATTATTCCAGTAATAATACAATTAAATGTTTCATCAGAAGTAAAAATTCATGAAACAATAACAATACAAGTTAGAATAACAGTAGGTGCAATTACAAAAGGAAATGTTACATTTTATATAAATGGAGAAGCAATAGGAACATCAAAAATAGTATCAAAAAGAGCATCAATAAACTATACAGTAACAGGACAAGAAGGAGATAAACTCTATATCGAAGCTATAGTAATAGATGAAGCAAACAAAAATGTTCCAACTAAATACTTAAGATTCATAAATCCAACCATTATAAAACTAGATAGTAACATAATACTACCAAATGTTGTATCAGAAAATGGTAAAACAACATTTACAGCTCTAATACGTGATGAAGAAGGAAACATACAAACTACTGGTAAAGTTGCATTTAAACTCAATGGAAAAACATATGGTGTGGTAAATATAGAAAATGGTATTGCACAATTAACAGTTGATTCATCAAAACTATCAGCTAAAAACTATACAATAACAGCAGTATATGGTGGAAATACTATGACTGAAAAATCAACACAAAATGCAACACTTACAATCACAAAAAGTACACCAAAAATACAAATGCCAACAACCACTAAAAGAACAAATAATACACAAATTACAATAAATCTAACAGATGAAAATGGAAATAAAATTAACTCAAATCAGAAAGTATGCATAAAATTCAATGGATGTACAATCATAAATACAAAAGCAGAAAATGGAACAGTAAAAGTAAATCTAGATTTAACACAATATAGAAATAGTCAATATGATTTCACTGTTGTATGTGGTGAAAATAGTCTATATAATACAAGTAGATTAACTAGTACTTTAATAATAGAATAGAATTATTTAATTAATTCTTTACTTAACCTCCTTCATCTTTTTTTTTTATGAAATTATTTTTTTATAGCAGTATTTAACTCTTTTTTTTATAGTGTTTCTCAATTTTATTCCTTATTTTATTAATTAATTTTTTTCTAAAAAACTCTTAATTAATTGTAAAATAGGATATTTAATACTTAATTCATTAACTTTGGATATATGACAATATGGTGCAAACTTAAAGAAATGTACTATATTATAAAATTAGTAATTTAAGGAAAATTAGTGTTTAAATTAAAGGTGGTTAAAAAAAGGTGGGGAGTGGGTTGGTTAGTTCTATATTTTTTTTTCTATTTTTTTTTAGAAGAGGTCGTCTTCGTCTTCTTCTTGATCAGGTCTATCGTTGATTTTGAGTGTTGATTTTACGTCCATACTTAGTGCATCACAGTCTGCTTTGATTGCTTCTAGGTGTTTTAGTATTCTTTCTTTTTCTTCGTTTATACGTGTGATGTTTGTGTATGGGTATGTGGATTCTTTTAGCATTTCGTATTCTACTGTACTGTATGGGTATTTGTTAAGTTCACGACATACATTTTCAAGTACATCTCCGAGGAATTTGTTCATTTCAACTTTTACTCTTTCTCTGATCATTTTGTCATCATCGAGGTGTTGTTTCATAAGACGAATAACTTCTGCTTTTGCGAATGGTAATTTTTCATCTTCTTCTTCTGTTTGTTCATCGATTAGTTCTATGTCCATTTCTAGTTCTTCTGTTTCTGGGAAATCTTCGTTGTTTGTTATTTTTTCATCTATTTCGATTTTGTTGTTATCTTCCATTTTATTCATTTTCTCCTTATAAAATTTTTACAGTGATGACTATTTATTTTAATACTCATTTGTGTTTTCTTATATTATATTTATGTTGTTTTTATTTTATAAAGATATTGTATTTATAATATTTTCCTTTAATATTTTATATAGTATTCACATGTTTTTCTATTATTATAGGTTGAATCTTTAATTTTAATGAAAGATTTATATTTGAATAATATTATGTTATGTCAAGTCCCATGTCTAATGATGTTGCACTGTTTGTTATAAATCCACTTGATATTACATCAATGTCAAGCTTTGCATACTCTTCTATATTATCTGGTCTTATTCCTCCACTAGCTTCTATTATTACTTCATCACGTACATACCGTTTTTTAAGTTCTTCTGTTACTTCTGATATTTGAGTAGGTGTCATGTTATCAAGCATTATTATGTCAGCTCCAAAGAGTGCTGCTTTTATTGCATCATCAAGTGTTTCAACTTCTATTTCAATTTTTTTTGTGAAACTTACATTTTCTTGTGCTTTTTGTAGTGCTTCAATTACTCCTCCAACAATTTCAATATGATTATCTTTTATTAAGACACAATCATCTAGTTTGAATCTATGACTATCAGCACCTCCAATTTCTACTGCTTTTTTTTCATATTTTTGAAGTCCTGGTGTGGTTTTTCGGGTTGCTGCAACTTTTATGTTTGGATTACTTTTATGTACACGTTGTACTGTTTGATGTACTAATGTTGCTATTCCACTTAGATGCATCAGGTAATTTAGAATGGTACGTTCTGTCATTAGTATGTCTTTTGCTGAACCTTCATATTCAAGTATTACATCTCCTTTATGTACCTCATCTCCATCTATGTAACTACTTGAGATACTAAGATTAAAATAGTCTATTATGTAGTGTGCTATTTCTATTCCTGCTAGTATTCCATCTTCTTTACATATTATTTCAGCTTGTGCCCATTTATTATCATCTATAAGGCTGTTTGTTGTTATATCTTCAAATCCTATGTCATCATATATGTTTTGTATTATTGTTTCATCACTAAATATGGTCATGTTATCTTTTTCCCAAAATATGTTTTTTTTAGAGTCGTTTGTTTATTATTTTTATTTGTTTTATCTATTATTATATTATACGAAAATTGAATGTATTATTAGTTATATAAATTTTAAATAAACATTAAAAAATTTTTTATAAATAATATTTTTTTGGGGAGTTGTTTTATTTTTGATTGAATTAACATTTTTAGGAACAGCATCAGCTATTCCAACACGTGATCGTAATCATACATCTATTGTTATTAAAGTTTCAGATCGTATGATTTTATTTGATTGTGGAGAAGCTACACAAAAACAGATAATGAAAGCAGAAATTAGTCCAATGAAGATAGATGATATTTATATAACACACCTTCATGGAGATCATATATTAGGTCTTCCAGGTATTATACAATCATTAGCATTTCGTGGACGAACACGTCCATTAAACATATATGGACCTAAACCAATAGCACAACTAATAGAAAATATTAAACATTTTGGATATTCTACTATAGGTTATGATATTATAGTACATGAAATTACATCTGATGAATGTATATTATATGAACAAAAGGATTTTAGAATTTATGCAAAACGAATGAAACACACAGTACCTGATTATGCATATAAAATTGAAGAAATCAGACAACCAAAATTCTTACGTGAAAAAGCTATAGAACTTGGAATAAAACCAGGATCTTTATTTGGAAAACTACAAGATGGTCAGTCTATAACACTTGATGATGGAACAATTATTACACCAGATATGGTTACAGGACCACCTCGTGAAGGTGTAAAACTAGTATTTAGTGGAGATACAATACCAACAGATGAGATGATAGACTTTGCAGATGGTGTTGATGTACTAATTCATGAAGCAACATTTACAAAAGATATGCGTGATAAAGCATTAGAAAATGGACATACAGTAGCATATGATGCAGCAAGTATTGCAAAAAAGGCTAATGTAGAACAACTAATACTCACACACCTATCTAATCGTTTTACAGATTCAAAACCACTTGAAGATGAAGCACAAGAAGTATTTGAAAATTCAACATATGCTAATGATTTTATGATGGTAAGTATTGAAAATAAAAAACCAGTAAATATTAAAAGATAAAAAATTAAACCAATTTTTAAGAAATCATAATAATTACTGTTAAATAATGTAATACTTTATAAGCATAAAAAAACAAATACTAGAAAACAAGAAAAGCAAAAAAAAATATAGAAAAAAAATGTTTTTCCAAAAATACAAAATTTTATAAAAAAATGTAAATTATCTAGAAAGGCTAATGGAAAAACATTTAGAAATCAAATTATAAGAAAAAAATAAATTAACATAAAGTGGTGAATAAAAATGGCAATATTTGATAAAGAAAACATAGACCCAAGCTTAGTACCATTAATAAATGAAGGAAAAGCAGTAGGAGTAGTAAAACTTGAAGGATATGGAAAAACATCCGTAGCACTAAAAGATGATGAACTAGTATTTAAATCATATGAAGGAAAAAACATACCAAAACTAAAACTACTACAAATCACATCATTAACATTCCATCCTGGAAACTTCATAAACGAACCAAAACTACTAATAGGAATAAACAATCAAACACTCGAAATAAAAGGTGTAGATGATAACGATACAGAATTTGAAAGATTCTACAACACAATACTCAAAGCTAAAAAAGATGAACCAGAACCAGTAAAATATGAAACACCAGACCCAGCACACCCACAAATGCAACCACCATATGACACAGTACCAGAATGGAAAAAACCAGTAAATGAAGAACTAAGACGTAGTCCTATGAGAAGATTATATCCAATGAATATGGACACACCATTACTCCCAGTAGAAGATACAGCAGATGCAATTAGACGCTTCCATGAACTATACAAAGATGGAATTATAACAAAAGAAGAATTTGAAGCTAAAAAACAAAGACTTTTAAACTTATAAGAAAAAAAAGAATAATAATATAAAAATCAGTATACCCACATTCCCCACCATTTTTTTTAACTTTTTTTTTAAATTAATATAATTAAACAAAACTTTGTTATTATAAAAAAAATATTATTATATCCTAAGTAAAACTAATTTTTTTTTAACATACATAAATTTCTATAAAATTAAATCAAATAAAAAACACATATAATAAATAGCAAAATTTACTTTTTATAATAAAAAAAAATTTTAATCAAAAAACTTAATAATTTTTATAACATAATAATTTTACACGAGGGATTTAATAATTATGAATATACCATGGGTAGAAAAATACAGACCACAAACACTAGATGATGTAATAGGACAAGATCAAATCGTAAAAAGACTACAACGTTATGTTGAAGAAGAAGCACTACCAAACATAATGTTCACAGGATCAGCAGGAGTAGGAAAAACCACATGTGCAATAGCACTAGCAAAAGCACTTCTCGGTGAATACTGGCAACAAAACTTCCTAGAACTAAATGCATCAGATGCACGTGGAATTGACACAGTACGAAATCAGATAAAAAGCTTCTGTAAACTAAAAGCAGTAGGAGCACCATTTAGAATAATATTCCTAGATGAAGTAGACAACATGACAAAAGATGCACAACAAGCACTAAGACGAGAAATGGAAATGTATACAAAAACTTCATCATTTATACTTTCATGTAACTACTCATCAAAGATAATTGATCCAATCCAGTCAAGATGTGCAATATTTAGATTTACACCAATAAAAGCAGGACAAATCATAAAAAGACTAAGAGTAATAGCAGACAAAGAAAACCTTAAAGTTGAAGATTCAGCCTTAGAAGATATTGTATACTTCACACAAGGAGATATGAGAAAATCAATAAACATACTCCAAGCATCAACAACATCAGATAAGAGTGTAACAACAGAAGCAGTACTTGATGTAATAAACCGTGCAAAACCAAAAAGTGTACGTAAAATGATAATGAAAGCATTAGATCATGACTTCATGGGAGCACGAGATGAACTACGTGATATAATGATCATGGATGGTGTAAGTGGAGATGACCTAATATCCCAAATGTATCAAGAAGTAAATAAGATGACAAATGAAAAAATAATACCAGAAACAGACTTCATAAAACTCATGGAATACATGAGTGAATGTGACTACCGGATACGTGAAGGATCAAATGCAAGACTACAAATTGAAGCATTACTAAGTAAATTCTTAATAGTTAAACAGGAAGCATAGAAAGTGAAATGGGTAGAAAAATATGCACCTAAATCATTAGGTGACGTACTTGGAAATACAAAACTAAAAGCACAAATTGAATCATGGGCTAAAGAATGGGTACGTGGAGAATCACAACCACCATTGTTACTAGTAGGACCACCAGGTGTGGGAAAAACAACAATGGCACATCTAGTAGGAGATGAATATTTTTCAGAAACAATAGAAGTAAATGCAAGTGATAAAAGATCATACGACATAATTAAAAGAAGTGTTGGAGAATCAGCACAAACCCAAAGCCTGTTTCAAGATGGAAAAAAACTAATAATAATAGATGAAGTAGATGGAATCTCAGGACGAGATGATAGGGGAGGAAGCCGTGCAATAAATGAAATAATAAAAAATGCAAAACAACCAGTAATACTAATGGCAAATGATCCTTACAGTAAAAATATTGCAACAATAAAAAGAAATGCAACAGTACTAAAATTTACAAAAATACGCTCAAATTCACTAAATGCACAACTAAAACGAATATGTCAAAAAGAAGGTATAGATTATGATCCTGATACTTTAGTTAAATTATCTAAACAATCAAATGGTGATCTTCGTTCTGCAATTACAACACTTCAGGCAATAGTAGATGATAATAAAATAACACAAGAAAATCTTGATGTAGTATCTGAAAAAAACATAAAACAAAACGTATTTGACACACTCAGGACAATTCTTAAAAGTAAAAATCCAGAACATGTGAAAGATGCAATGAATACAGATGGAGAACCACAATTTCTTATTGAACTACTTGCTGAAAACATACCACGTGAATATGAAAATGTAGCAGAAATTGCACGTGCATATGAGATGATTTCACTTGCAGATGTAAATTTAGGTCGTGCATTTAGAACACAAGATTACACCTACTGGAAGTATGCATTCTTATTTATGGGACGAGGAGTAGCAGATGCAAAAGCTGAAACATATAAGAAATTTGTACCATATAAAAATTCAACTGTTTATTCACGTCTTTCAAAATCTAAGAAAAATAGAAACTTAATGCGTGATGTAACACAGAAAATGTCAAGAAAACTTCATACATCACCAAAACAGCTAGAAGCACATATACCATATTATAGTGTATTATTTGAAGATAATGAAGTTGCATATGATCTTAAAGAATACTTTAAACTAACAGATGATGAAGTAAAACTATTCCGTTCTCGTAAAATACCAGCATCAGTAGGTAAAAAACGTGAAAAAGAACTACAAAAACAACAAAAAGAACATGAAAAACAATTACAAGAAAGACTTAAAAAACAAAAAGAACAAGAAAAACTAGCAAAACTAAACTTACAAGAGACAATAGATGAAAAAGAAGATGAAATTAAATCCAATGAAAAAGCAATAGATACAGAAGATGAAATAATAGAAGATCAAAATCTACTTGACATATCAGATATACCAACAATCAAAAAACCAAAAGAAGAAGAAATAAAAAATGAAACAGTAGTAATAGAAGAAGAACCTGAAGAAGAAAAAAAGGATAAGAAACCTAAATCTAAACAAACAACCTTATTTGACTTCTAATAAAAAAGAGAAATGTATTATATGATGAGTTTAAATCTAATAACAATTTTTACTTAGATATAATACATAACTACTATTTTTTTTTAAACAACTATTTTTTTTTAAAAATTTTATATAAAACTTGGAGGATAAAACAATGTTTTTTTATGCTGATAATATGATGAATTTTGCATTTGCAGAATCACTAGATGATGATGATTATATTCCTGGTGGTTATGGCTTATTTGGTGTTCCATTTGATAGTACAACAAGTTATATGGCAGGATCACGTTATGGTCCTAAGGCAATTAGGGAAGCTTCATATAATTTTGAATCATATAATATGAGATTTAATAAGGATGTATCTGCTGTTTGTTATGATATTGGTGATGTTCAAGTTAATAATGGAAATTATATGGCTACTAATATGATGATAAAAGATACTGTAAAAAGTTTACTTGAAATGGATTTAAAACCTATTGCTATGGGTGGAGAACATACAATAACTAATGGTGTTCTTGGTGGTATTTATGAGTATGATGAGGATCTTTATCATGATATGAGTATAATTCATTTTGATGCTCATTTTGATATGCGTGATGAATATATGGGTGAGAAATTCTCACATGCTGCAGTATTAAGACGTTTACATGAGCTTAAGCCAAAAGATATTACACAACTTGGTATTAGATCAGCGGAATATGATGAATTTGAATATGTAAAATCACATGATAATATAAATTATTTTACAAGTTATGATATTAAAGATAACATACAAAATGTATTAAATTATTTGGAGGATCTTGAAAATCCATTATATATTAGTGTTGATATTGATGTTTTAGATCCAGCATATGCACCATCTGTAGGAACTCCAGCAAGTTGTGGTATCACACCTTTTGAATTAGAAGATATGATGGCTATAATCTGTAAAAAAGATGTTATAGGACTTGATGTAGTTGAAGTTTCATCAAATACAATAGGAGATCCTACAAGTGTTAATGCAGCAAAAGTTATCTATGATTTTCTTACACATAAAAGTTAAACATGTTTTTATTAGATGGAATATAAAAACATAAACTAAGTATTAAAAAATCAAATAATACAAAAATAAAAAAAAATATAGGAGTATGAGAATTACAATGTTTCCAACAACTAGACTAAGACGAATGAGAACAAATGAAAAAATACGTGACATGTTTCGTGAAACAAGCATAGATATAGGAGATTTCATTTATCCACTTTATATAGAAGAAAAAGCTCAAGATGGAAATCCAACAGAAATTCCAACAATGCCAGGACAATACCGTTATAGCATAAATGATGCAGTAGAATATGCAAAAAAATTAGAACAAAAAGGACTTACATCAGTAATACTTTTTGGAATACCAGATCATAAAGATGAAGTAGCATCAAGTGCATATGACCCAGATGGTATAATACAACAAACCATACGAAAACTAAAAGAAGAAACAAATCTTGTTGTAATAGGAGATGTGTGCATGTGTGAATACACAAATCATGGACACTGTGGAATAATTGATGATGATGGATATGTTCAAAATGATCCAACATTAGAATATCTAGGACGAATAGCAGTAAGTTATGCAGAGGCAGGAGTTGATGTTGTAGCACCAAGTGATATGATGGATGGACGTGTAAGTGCAATAAGAAGTGCACTTGATGAAAATGGATATATTAACATACCAATATTTTCATACGCAGCAAAATATGCATCAACATATTATGCACCATTTAGGGATGCTGCAGATTCAGCACCTAGCTTTGGTGATAGAAAATCATACCAGATGGATCCTGGAAACTTCAATGAAGCAATACGTGAAGTAGAACTAGATGTGCTAGAAGGTTGTGATGCAATAATTGTAAAACCAGCACTAGCATACTTAGATGTTTTACGTGAAGTTAAACAAACATTTAAAATGCCAACAATAGCATACCAGGTAAGTGGAGAATACTCAATGATCATGGCAGGAATTGAAAAAGGCTACATAACAAAAGATCTTATGTATGAATCACTCTTAAGTATTAAACGTGCAGGGGCAGATATGATAATAAGCTACTTTGTACCAATGATCATTGAAGATCTGGAAAAATAGGAATATCTATATATTATAATCCTCCACCCCAACTTTTTTTTGTGTTTTATTTTAGTATTATAAGTTAATTTCTAAAAGTTTATTTTTATAAATTATAAATCTATATTATTATCTTTTTTCATAAAAAAAATCTCTTTTTACATAATATTATAATAATATTAATTATATTGTTTTAACATAAATTTAATTATTAATAAACTTTTAATAATATAAAAAATTTTTTTTTATACTTTTCATAAACTAAATATTTAATTTTTAGGAGAACATCTGATGAATCTAAGTACTCAAGATATAGCAAAATTAGGTGAAATAGCAACACTACTTGAAGTAAGTGGATATCCAAAGGCTGGTAATGTACATAGAACCAGGGATTTTAGTAATATGACTTTTGAAGATTTTCTTATAAGTAGTGCATGTATACGAGGACCACTAAATACAGCAGCATATAATGGACATAAATCATATCCTTATATGTTAAATCAGGTAGGAATTGGTAAATGTATACTTGAATCTGTGAGAAGTACACATAATCTTACACATACAAATACTAATCTTGGTATAAGTATGCTATTAATACCAATATGTGCTACATTTGGTGCTTTAGTTGATGAAAATCCAATAAATAACCTCCAAAAAACACTTGATACAATTATAAAAAACACAGAAACTGAAGATGCAGTCGCACTCATGAAAGCTATAAACATAGCTGATGCAGGAGGACTGGATAATAAGCCACAAGAATATGATGTTAATGATAGCAATACTCTTGATGAGATTCGTGATAATCATATTAACATCTATGACTTACTTAAAATGTCACAAGACTATGATAAAATAGCTTATGAACTAGTAAATGAATTACCTGTAATATCAACATATGGTTATCCTACATATGCTAAGTATGAAAAAGATTACTCAGTAAATGATGTGACACTTGAGGTGTATCTTACAATTCTAGCATATAATACTGATACTCTAATAAATCGTAAGTATGGTGATCAAACAGCACAAAAAGTATCAGATAAAGCATGTGAAATACTACAAAATAGTGAAATTGCAAGTAGCAAGAGACTTAAAAAAATAAAAGAATTTGATACATACCTTCGTAAAAACAACTACAATCCTGGTACAACAGCAGACTTCACAGCTGCATCACTATTTGTAGGATTAGTTGATAAATATTCCATAACAGGAATATAGAAAAGAAATTGAAAAAATTATACCTTTTTAATATAATCACAAAAAAAAATAATAAGAATAATTTGGGGGAATTAACAATTAAAAAAATAGATAAAACCATAAATGAACTTCATCTTTATGAAAAAAAACTACTAAAACAACTCGATGAAGATCCAAACTTAACACCTGATGAAATGGCAGAAAAACTAGACATCCCATCAAAAGCAGTAACAAGTGCAGCAGGAATGCTAGCAAGTAAAAATATTATTAACATGAATAAAAATACAACTGATATAATTAACCTATCAGATGAAGGACTAGATTATGCAGAAAATGGACTGCCAGAACACAGAATACTAAAAGCACTTCAAGAATACGAAAAAGAAGGAATTAAAGAAGTAGGAATGGATGATGTAATACAAAAAGCTGGTGTGACAAAACAACAAATGAACTTCGCAATAGGAACACTCATGCGAAACCACTGGGCACACATAGATAAAGGAAATCTTAAAATTGAACCTGAAGCTATTACAATTAACATAACACAACTACCTGAAATACAATTTTTACACTACCTTAAAGAACACCCAAACATAGCAGATAATGAAATACCAAAAGAATATAAAAAAATCCAAAAACAATTCAGCAAAAGAAAAGGACTTTTTAATATAAAAACACAACAAGACTTCACATTTAGTCTATGTGATGAAGGAAAACAAATAATAGAACACGGCTTTGAAATACAAGATGAAGCAACACAACTAACACATGAACAACTAAAAACTGGTGAATGGAAAAATCTTCACTACCGTGGATATGATATTAATGCTTCAGCACCAAAAAATTATCCTGGAAAAATACACCCACTACAACAGACAATAGAAGAAATAAGAAGTATCTTCATAGATATGGGATTTGATGAAGCAAAAGGAACAATACTAGAATCAGCATTCTGGAACTTTGATATGCTATTTCAGCCACAAGATCATGCAGCACGGGAAATGCAGGATACATTCTATGTAAAAAATCCACCAAAAGCAGACTTACCAGATTCTGAGCTTGTTAAGATGACAAAAGCAGAACATGAACATGGAGGAAACACAGGCTCAACAGGATGGCAATACAACTGGAATGAAGATGTAGCACGACAAATTGTACTAAGAACACATACAACAGGACTATCTGTTCGTCACTTAAATGAAAATGAACCACCACTTAAAATGTTTTCAATAGGACGAGTATTCCGTCGTGAAACAATCGACTATAAACACCTCCCTGAATTCCACCAGGTAGAAGGAATTGTAGCAGGAGAAGATATGAGCTTTAAAAATCTACTTGGAATATTAAAAGAATTCTACCGAAAACTAGGATTTAAAGTAAGATTCCGACCAGCATACTTCCCATACACATACTTATCTGTAGAATCAGAGATATATGTACCTGAAAAAAGAAAATGGATGGAACTTGGTGGATCTGGAATGTTTAGACCAGAAGTACTTGAACCACTTGGAATTAAAACACAAGTAGCAGCATTTGGACTGGGAATTGAAAGACTAGCTATGATACGATATGGAATAGAAGATATAAGAATGCTTTATCAAAGTGATATTGGATGGCTAAGAAACTTGCCTGTAACACGTAACATAAAACAATACTAAAAAAATATAGAAGGGATATAAATGGTATATAATACACTAGAATTAAACTTAGAAGCAATAACTAATACAATAAAAATGTTAGAAAATGAAAATAACGATGAAAACCAGGAAAAAATAGAAGCACTAAAAAAAGAAAGAGATAAGCTTCTAAAAGAACTAAAAGTATTCTAAAGATAAAAGATAATACTTTTTTTCTTTTTTTTAAAAAAACTACTAAAAGGAGTGAAATACTAATGGAATTACTTGTAAGTGCAATAAATCTAGATGAAGCAAAAGCAGCCTGGGAAGGTGGAGCTGACATACTAGATGTTAAAAATCCTAAAGAAGGATCATTAGGTGCAAACTTTCCATGGATAATACGAGAAATTAGTGACTATGCAGATAATAAAATTATTGTAAGTACAACAATAGGAGATGTACCATATAAGCCAGCAACTGTATCACTAGCCGCTCTGGGTGCTGCATATTCAGGATCAAACTATATTAAAGTAGGATTATATGGACCTGAAAACTATGATGAAGCAATGGATGTAATGAGTAATGTTGTAAAAACAATAAAAGAATATGATGATACAATAACAGTTGTTGCATGTGGATATGCTGATGCTTATAAGATTGGGTCAATAGAATATGATATGATACCAAAAGTTGCATATGATAGTGGATGTGATCTTGCAATGCTTGATACATACATTAAAGATGGACATCGTCTGACAGATCATTTAAATAAAGATCAACTAGCACAATTTACAAAAGCTGCACATGATTATAATCTAAAAGTAGCACTAGCAGGATCTGTAAATGCAAATGATATAGAAATGCTTAAAGAAGTAGATTGTGATATCATGGGTGTACGTGGATGTGTATGTACTGGTGGAGATCGTAACAAAGGTACAATTAGTGCAGATCTCGTAGCACAACTAAAAGAAAACATTTAATTATAAAATTAAATAGAAATAATACTAATATAAATTTTTTTTATTTACCTTTTTTCCAAAAAAATAAAAAGTTACACAAAACTTACAAATTTTTTTTTTATATTTAAAAAAAAATAGCATTAGGAAAAAAGATTTTAATTACATAATACAAAAAGAGAATTTTTTTTATAAAAAAATATGAAGAATAATATTATTATATTTTTAAAAGGGGGATTATAATTTTGACAAACAAATATATGGATAAATTAACAAAAGCTGAAGATACATATACATTTGATGATTTCCTTATAAAACCAGGACTCTCATCAATAGAACCAAAAGATGTAACACTAAAAACACAAGTATCAACCAACTTCAACTTAAACATACCAATAGTAAGTTCTGCAATGGACACAGTAACAGAATCACAAATGGCAATAGCACTAGCACGTGAAGGAGGACTAGGTGTAATACACAGAAACCTCACAGTAGATGATGAAGTAAAAGAAGTACGAAAAGTAAAACTAGCAAATGAACTAACAGTTAAAGAAGTAATCACAATATCACCTGATGAAACAGCAGAAGAAGCAAAAGCAATCATGGACATGGAAGAAATAAGTGGACTTCCAGTAGTAGATGATAATGATGTAGTAGTAGGTATAATCAGCCGTCGTGACATAAAACCATTACGTGGAAAATACCTTCATAATAAGGTATCAGAAGTAATGACATCAGATGTTGTAACAATATCAGAAGGAACAGAAACAGAAAAAGCATTAGATATTGCATATGAAAATAAAGTAGAAAGACTACCTGTAGTTTCAGAAAAAGATGAAATTGTTGGTATTGTAACAATGAAAGACATACTAAAACACAAACAATACCCAAATGCAGCACGAGATAAACGTGGTACATACCTTGTTGCAGCAGCATGTGGACCATTTGATATTGACCGAGCAATGGCACTAAGTGATGCTGGAGCTGATATTATAGCAATAGACTCAGCACATGGACATAAAACAGATATTATAGAATCAGTACGTGAAATGAATAAAAACGTAGAATCTGATGTACTTCTTGGAAACATTGCAACAGCTAAAGCTGCAGAAGACATACTAAAAGCTGAAATAAACGGAATAAAAGTAGGAATAGGTCCAGGATCAATCTGTACAACACGTATTGTAGCAGGAGTAGGAGTACCACAACTAAGTGCAGTATCAAGTGTAGCAGATGTTGCAGAAGACTATGGAGTACCAGTAATAGCAGATGGGGGACTAAGATACTCAGGTGATATAGCAAAAGCACTCTGTGTAGGAGCAAATGCTGTAATGGTAGGAAGTCTACTTGCAGGTACTAAAGAATCACCAGGTGAAATGACAATACGTAATGGACGTAAATACAAACAATACCGTGGAATGGGATCCCTTGGAGCAATGACAGGTGGAGTAGGAGCAGGAAAAGACAGATACTTCCAAAACTCAAATAGTAGTAATATGAATTCAACAAAACTCGTACCTGAAGGAATAGAAGGAGTAGTACCATATAAAGGTGCTGCAAGTCAAATAATCTTCCAACTTATGGGAGGACTTAAATCATCAATGGGATATGTAGGAGCAGATTCAATAAAACAAATGCATGAAAAAGCAGAACTTGTACATATAACAGCAAATGGTATGCTTGAAAGCCATCCACACGATATAACAATTACAAATGAAAGTCCAAATTATAATCCAAGAAGTTAAATGATATCCTTTGGGATAATTTAAAATATTAACCTCCTTTTACTAAATTCCCCCTTTTTTTTTAATAAACTTTTTTTTTTAAATATTATTTTTTCGAGTTATAAACTATTTTTTATAAAATAAGTATTTACTATTATTTTTTTAAGATGTAAATATAAATTAAGTAATGATTTTTTTTTCAAAAAAAAGTAAAAATTTAAGGGGTGGTCATTAGAAAATGAGGATATTTGATAAAAATTAGCCCACTTTTTTTTATAGTGTGCTATTTTTCTTTTCATATATTACAACTTTTTCAGGTTCACGGTCATTTTCTAGTATGAATTTGTTAACATTTTCTATTGCATCTACGTATTCATTTTTATATATTTTTGTGTTATCATCTTGTGTTATTATGTATTCTGGCATTTTACCATTTTGGCGATTATAGTCTATTACCTTTTTAACAAATTGTGAGTACTCTGTTTTTGTTAATTCTTTTTTTATTTGTTTTTTATATTTCATAATATCACGTTGGTAGTGTAAGATAATCTTCTATTTTTATATTTCTTTCTTCTGCTTTTTGTTTGTTTTGTTTTGACATGAAAAGTGCTATATCTGCGTATTTGTATTGTGCTTTTTTTAGTGATTCTATGATTGGTGATACTTCATTTAGGGGTTTAAGTCCATTATGTGTTTGTACTTTTGTGTTCATTTTTTTAAATGATAATTCCTCAGGTACATCAAGTATTACACATTCAGGGTTTATGTCGAGTTTTTCTGCAATTTCTACTTCTGCTTCGCGGAGGTATTTTTCATCTATATTTACAACTTTTTCAGGATTTGTAATTTCTGTTAATGGTATTGTATCAGTTTTTTTATATAGATGTCGTGTATCTATGTTTTGTATGGTTTGTTGTGCTATTCCTTTTGTGTTTCTGGTTATGTTTATTAGTTCTCCATCATCAAGGTAGCGTAGTTCATCTTCTTTAATAACATTGTCATTTAACATGCTTTTTATAGCTACTCTAAACATTCCATTTACGATTCTGGTTGTATGATGTTGATATACTGTTGGATACATGAAATATCTGGCTAGTAGTGTTGATTCTGCAGCTTGAACTCCTTTACTTGATAGGAGTAGTTCGTTATTATCATATGTTAGACTGTAAATTAGTCGTTCTGTATCTATTACTCCGTATGCTACTCCTGTATAGTATGAATCACGTTTAAGGTAATCCATGCGGTCAACATCAAGGTCACCTGATATAATTTTTCCATATGATGTTTTTCCATCTACTATGTTCATTACAAGTTTAGGATCGAATTTTTGGCTTAGTTTATCTGTTATTGATGAATTTTTTATTATTTGTTTTGTTACTGTTTCATGTTTATGTTTTAATGCTCGTTCTGTCACATGTGAAAATGGTGCATGTCCTATATCATGAAGAAGACCACATATTCTTAGTAGTTGTTGTATTTCAGAATCAAATCCTAATCGTTTTGCTAGTTTATCTGCTAGAAATAGTGTTCCTATTGAATGTTCAAAGCGAGTATGGTTTGCTCCAGGATATATTAGGTTTGTAAATCCTAGTTGTTTTATACGTCTTAGTCTTTGCATTTCAACAGTATCTAGTATTTCTAGTTCAAAATCATTTAAGTGTAAATCTCCATGTATACTATCTCTTATATATCCCATAAACCATTCTCCCTCCTTTAATTATTATTTTTTTTGTATTTGTTAAAAGAAATATAAAATTTATTTTTTTTTACTTATTTTTTCTCATTTATAAGTTCGCTAACTTCTTTTTTATGTATTTTTTTAATTCTTTCAACTGCTTTTATTTCATGTATAACTTTTACCACAGATTCTGGAACTAGAGATTCCCAGTCTTCATCATTTAGCATCCGATTTCGTACTTCAGTTCCTGAGAATTCTTCTCTGTTAAATAGGTGTGGTTCATTATATGGTATATTTTCTTCTTCAAATAGTTGTTGAACCAGTCCATTACCAGATATTACTTTACAAAATGGTGGTGTTAACATTTTAACATGACTTACCCATAATGAATTACATGCAATATCCTCAAGTGGTATAATATAATAACGTGATGGATCAACATCATATTCTCTTAATGCTTTTGTAAGCATAAGTACTCTTTCTCCACCAGTAAAAGGATTTGATGGTGTATGACTTTTCTCAGCACTTCCTATACCAATAATTAGTTCATCAACATCATTAAGTGTCTCTTGTATAACACTAAGATGACCCTTATGTACTGGTTGCATTCTTCCAACAAGTAAAGCTCTTTTTTTGTTCATAATAATAAAAACCCAAATCTTTTTATATTCTATAAAATATTTTTTAAAAATTAAGTTAAAATATTCCTAATTGTTTAAATCATATAGTAGTTAATAATATATATACTTTAAAGAGAAAATCACCTCTTATATACAAAAAAGCAATAAAAATATTAAATATAGCTAGAAATACGAAAGAAAAATACAATATCATCATAAGGGTAGAATAACTCGTATAATAAAAGAAATTTAGTATTATAATCATAAAGAATATAAATATTAGAAAATAAATAATATAATATAAAAAT